>JACRFN010000123.1 GCA_016217875.1 Candidatus Kerfeldbacteria bacterium | reverse complement strand
TGACCTCTCCCGATTGACCGAGGATTACCTTTACGCTATACAGGAGAGGCTAAACAACCGTCCCAGGAAATCTCTTAACTACCTAACCCCTAACCAAGCGCTGGCTCGGGAACTGGGGCACTAGATTCTAGAATTCACCTTTGAAAAAATACATCCTGGGGTCTTGACGCAGGGGCTTTACCTGCTTACGATAGGTTCTGCTCCTTATTCAGTGGTAAGCTCAAGAAAGGGCTTGCCCCCAGAGCTGGGGGATCGTCTAATGGTAGGACTCAGGCCTTTGGAGCCTGCTATCATGGTTCGAATCCATGTCCCCCAGCTCTGGAGAAGAAGGACAAAGTAAATAAATTTTTGGTATAGTTAAAAATATGAGCAATATCTATATGAGCAATATCTCAAATCGCGTCTTGGCGTCTATGTTCTTCGCCATAGTCTTATTGTTGCTGCTTTGGATGCCTACCTGGACGAAAATAAACTTGGGAGATGTACCGTCAATAAGTTACGCTCCTCCGTGGATCGGCTTTCTCGTTATTCTTATCGGCTTGGCATACGAGATATTCAGACCAAGCTTGAATCTAAGAAGGGACACAAATTGGAAATGGGTTCTGGCGGGAGGCTTTCTTCTTTTTATTATACTGACGATGATTTTTGTTCAGGAGATTTGGCTACCATACAAACAGGGATATTCTGTTTTTGGAATGAGGAGTTTTGAATTTCCCCTCGGAACCGGCAATATTAGCGTTTGGCCGCAACTTTTATGGGACTTTCTTAATATTCACAGTACAGATACAACGGTTTTAGCTTTGCTGTTTGGAGCTCTGTTTTTGACGAGATCAACTCCGCAAACGTCAAAAAGCTATAAGCTTATACTAATCGGCGCAGTAATATTCACGGCGTTTTTGATGTTTGGACATTTCTCGTTTTTAATTTTTAATATAGACCCGACTGGGGGATATTATTCCATATTTACCAGGATAGAACTTCTTAGCCAATACTGGTTCCAATGGGATTTCTGGTCTGAATTGGTAATTTTAGTAGGCGCACTGTGGCTTCTTTTTAAAGGTAAGAAATCTGTGATGGTCGCTAAACCGAATTAGTCGAGCGGGACACAAAATTCGGTGTTAGGGGGTTTTGTTAAATAATGAAAGTCGGCAGGCTATTGTTACTTGCCGGCCGTATAAACGCCGTGCTATTTTAAGTCTATTATCATTCAACTGCTTTTATGCCACACACTCAAATCACAGCCGAATACATTTGGCTTGACGGCCGTAAGCCCACGGCCAAATTGCGTTCCAAAACCAAGATAATCAGCGGACCAGTTAATAAACTAAAAGACATACCCGGGTGGAGCTTTGACGGCTCCAGCACCGAGCAGGCTGAAGGGCATTTCAGCGACTGCATGCTGCAGCCGGTTTATTATGTCACCGATCCCATTAATAAAGCGCCCAACATCCTGGTGATGTGCGAAGTCTTAAATCCTGACGGCACGCCTCACCCGTCCAATACGCGTCACGTGCTGACCGCCGTAGCGGCCAAATACAAAGAACATGAGGCTTTATTCGGCATTGAGCAGGAATACACACTTTACCGCAAAGATTGGCCCTTGGGTTGGCCTGAAAACGGCTTTCCTCATCCCCAGGGCCGCTATTACTGCGGCGTAGGTTATGATGAGGTGCATGGCCGGCCGCTGGTGGAAGCGCATCTCAAAGCCTGCCTGGAGGCTGGCTTAGCTATCTCCGGCATCAATGCCGAAGTTATGCCGGCGCAATGGGAATTCCAAGTGGGCGCTCTAGGGCCGCTGGAAGTGAGCGATCAGCTGTGGCTGGCCCGCTGGCTACTGTATCGTCTGGGTGAAGAATACCAGGTCTACGCCAAGCTTGACCCCAAACCTATGCCAGGCGACTGGAACGGCGCTGGTGGTCATACCAATTTTTCCATCAAAAGCATGCGCCAAGAAGGGGGCCTTGAAGTTATTAAAAAGACTTGTGCCAAATTGGGCAAATTTCACCAGCAGCACATTCGCGTCTACGGCGCGGACAATGACCAGCGTTTAACCGGCAAGCACGAAACCTGCAGTATTAATGATTTCCGTTACGGCGTTTCTGACCGGGGAGCTTCCATCCGCATTCCCATGGCCACGGTCAATAACGGCCGGGGATATTTGGAAGATAGGCGCCCGGCAGCTAATTTAGACCCTTATCAGATTTGTACGGCTTTGCTCGAAACCACTTGCGGTGACGGTTTTGACCCAGATAAATACCGCTGGGGCAATTTTGAGCCTAAGAAATAATCAGATACTTATCAGATGCTTAAAAAAAACATCGGCCTGCTTATAGTTTTACTAGTCCTGGTGGGCGGTACGGTTTTGCTTCTGGCTTTAACCAAGGGTCAGTCAAACGGCGCCCAGCCGGTAAAACTTAAATCTGGCCTGGGTATATATATGACAATCACCAGTTCAGCTTTTAAGCCAAATGAATCAATACCACCCCGCTACACTTGCGACGGAGAGAACATAAGTCCGGCGCTTGAATTCTTCGAGGTGCCGGAGAACACCCAAAGCCTGGCGTTGATTGTGGATGATCCTGATGCCCCAGCCGGCACCTGGACGCACTGGATAGTGTGGAACATAAACCCAGGAATTAAACAAATAACCGAAGGCGCTACACCCCTAGGCGCTACAGAAGGCACGACTAGTTTTGGCAAACCAGGCTACGGCGGCCCTTGCCCGCCTTCAGGCCAGCACCGCTACGTATTCAAACTTTACGCGCTTGATACTGTGCTGGATCTGAAACCTAGTGCCAACGTGGCTGCACTCCAAAGCGCCCTCTCGAGCCATACCATAGGCCAAGCCCAGCTTATGGGGCGTTACCGCCGTCAGTAGATTAAACCTTGGCCTAATTTCCCGAAGAACGCTCTACGTCTACAGGATACAGCACACTTATCCACCATTCCTCATTCCACCATTCGCGCGAATGGTGGAATGAACTGATTTTTGTTATCATTAAATTATGAAGGAGATCGAACGCAGCCTAAAGGCTTTAGCCAACCGCCGACGCCTAGCTATAGTTAAATATCTCAAAAGCGGGGGTGAGGCCTCGGTAGGCGATAAAGCCGAATCCATACACCTTTCGCTCCGAGCCACCTCCAAGCACCTAAGCGTGTTGGCCACGGCCGACATTACAGAACGCGAGCAGCGCGGAGCCTTGGTTTTATACCGCTTGGCCGAACTGCTGCCCAAGTACGCCAAGCCTATTATCACCTTGTTGTAAGACTTTTTCCCTTGGTACCATTCGCGCGAATGGTACCTTAGTCTAACTGCCGCTTTAAAGGCGGCTTTTGTGTTATACTTAAAAATATGACCCAGGCAGAAAAAATAAGCTTGTTCCTACTGCGTATTTCCATAGGCTGGCTGCTGTTTTACGCCGGCCTGACTAAGGTACTAGAGCCAACCTGGTCAGCAGCTGGTTACTTAGCCGGAGCTAAAACTTTCACGGCTTTTTACACCTGGCTGGCGAGCCCTGGACTGCTGCCCATAATCAACTTCCTTAACGCTTGGGGAGTGATGCTGCTAGGGCTAGCGCTTATCCTGGGCCTATTTGTCCGTTTAAGCTCCTGGCTTGGTGTGCTGTTGATGCTACTTTATTATCTTCCCATTTTGGACTTTCCATATCCTGATGCGCACTCGCTCATAGTAGACCAGCACGTCATCTACGCCCTGGCACTTATAGTGCTGGCCAGTTTCCGCGCCGGCAGCGCCTTCGGCCTTGAAACCTGGTGCTCTAATTTACCTATCTGCTCCCAATTCCCCAGACTGCGTAAGTGGCTTGGGTAATAATTTGATTTAACTCCTGCCCGTCTGCCATGGGCGGGGTACTTGACATTGATTTTGTGTTCATGTAGGCTAAAAGTACTCAATTCATTTTTAGTACAATATGGTACAAAAACTGAAACGTATAGAAGTAGAGGAACGGCTCAAGGACGCCGGAGTTGACGTGTTTACCCCGCGTGAATTTCGGGATATTTTTGGTATTTCGGATAATACAGCCTCCACCTTTATTAAGCGCAACCTTAACAGCGGACTCTTCATCAAACTCCGCAACAACTACTACACACTCAAAGACTCAAATCCCTCGCTCTATCTCATTGCCAATAAGCTCTATCAGCCCTCCTATGTTTCTTTGGAAAATGCACTGGCCTACTACGGTATGATTCCAGAGGTGGTCTACACCATCACCTCAATTACCACCAAGCCAACCCGCGAATTTACCACACCCAAGGGTGTATTCTCTTACCAGCGGATCAAGCAGATTGCCTATACCGGCTACAGCCCCAAGCGGGTGGAAGGTGGCGTGGTGCTATTTGCCGACCCGGAAAAAGCCCTGGCTGATTATCTCTACTTTGTTGATCTCAAGAAAGTGTCGCTTAACGACCGCCTGACGCTTAAACCTATCAATAAGAAAAAATTAGTCCAAATGGCCAAGCTGTTCCGACGGCCGAGCCTGCTCCGGCTTATTGAACGCGTATATGCTGAACAGAGAAAACCTCGAAAAATTTACTAGGCAGCAGCAAACCGACATCAAGAATGTGGTTCGCGAGTACTGCCAGCACCTGTTTTTGTCATGCCTGTACCAAGAGGCTGGGTCAGAGAAGCTGCTGTTTAAGGGCGGCACGGCTCTGCGGATTATTTTCCACAGTCCTCGTTTTTCAGAAGATCTTGATTTTACCGGTGTGAATATCAGGCAAAGTGAGGTGGAGGAAATTTTTATCGCTACGCTGGCCAACGTGGAACATACCGGCATTCATGTGGAGCTGATGGAAGGCAAACCGACCACGGGTGGGTATTTGGGTAACGCAATCTTTTCCGCCTATGGCCAAGACATCAAGGTACACATTGAGGTGTCATTGCGGAATAGCCACCAGTTGAATGGCACCCGAACTCTGGTGGAAAGCGATTACCTGCCGCCCTACACCTTGGTTCATTTGCCGCCAGAGGAAATAGTCAAAGGGAAAATACAAGCACTCATGAATCGCAGCAAGCCCAGGGATTTTTACGATTACTTTTACCTGCTGTCCGGCAACTATCCTTTGGTAAAAGAAAAAGACACTCTGATTCAGGTGCGAAAGTTGCTGGAGCAAACCGACATTAATTTCCACGGCGAGTTAAGGAGGTTTTTACCCGCCAGCCACGCCATGCACCTGAAAGATTTCAAAAAAATTCTGAAGCAGAAAATTCAGGAGTATTTGGGGGATGATGCTTAAATATGCCGTAATCGTATCAATATGATACGATAAAAGGACCTAAATGATACGATACGGGGTCTAGTGACCCAAGCCGTGGAATTACGTAATTAAATATGTAATTAAATAAGTAATTATGGGAGTAAGGAAACAGGGCGAACGGAACATAAGAAAGCTAACCCGGATGGGTAAGAAATCCTTAGGGTTAACTCTGCCGGTTGATATTGTCCAAAAATTAGGCTGGCGCGAACGCCAAAAGGTGGTGGTGAAAAAGGTTAGGGGAGGGATAGTAATTAGGGATTGGAAGAAATAGGGGAATTACGTAATTAAAGAAGTATGAAGATTAAAGACCTGCACAAAGGAGTTGGCCATAGAAAACGGCTACGGGATAGATTTTTACAATCAGGACTTGATGGCTTTATTGATTATGAAATAGTAGAATTACTTTTAACCTTGGGTACTCCACGAAAAGATTGTAAGCAAATGGCAAAAGAGGCGATTAAGACGTTCAAGGGATTACGTGGTGTGCTTGACGCTTCGCTTGAGGATTTACAACAAGTTAAGGGTATTGGTCCATCTAACGCCTTCGGTGTAAAACTTTTTCAAGCAATTTCGGAAAAATATG
>JACRFN010000125.1 GCA_016217875.1 Candidatus Kerfeldbacteria bacterium | reverse complement strand
TTGGAAAAAGATGTATTACCTAAATTAGCTGAGTCAAATCAACTCGCTGGTTACCCGTTCTCTGGTTATTGGTATGACGTTTCTACGCCGGAGGTGTATGAAGAAGTCATTCGAGCTTTGAGATAATTGTTTTGTGAATAATAATTTCCCTGAAACAAAATAGTCATTGTCTATATATTTAGACGCGATTAATAAAAAAGTTTTTTCACAACCAAAACGAAACCAACCTAAAGAAAGAAGGAGGTAATTATGTACCTTCCACATTTTGTCAAGCATCTCTTTGGTGATATACAGCTTGAGCCCTTGGAGGGAGGGTATAATTCAGAAGTTACCCTTATCTCCCACCCCCACCACCTGGTGGTCAAGTTATTCGGTGGGAAGAAGGGTATTGACTTAACCCCTGACGGAGCAGTTACCTTGGCGATGCAGATTGCCCGTTATCGTACGCTTTTGCACCAAGCCGGCATTATTGTACCAGATTTCCTCGATTGGGCAATAAGTCGAGACGAGTTGGACGGAAAGATGTATCTGGCTGTCGTCGAACCATATTGTGGGGTTAATACAGCGCAAGTTCTAAGAGGTGCTACCACAACTGAGGAAGGCATGAGAGTGCTTAGGGGTATTCTTGATGCCATAGCACCGCTTTTAACAGCCATCTCTTCCATAGAGCATCCTCAGGTCGGGATTGACCCTAAGCCAGAAAACTTCACCAATGGTGGTAGCCCTTACACATTTATTGATTTCATGCCACCGCGGTTCCGTGAAGGGGACACGTATCTCGTAGAGTACCCACAACCCACAACCGAACTTGGGTATACATTGGGTAAGTGGAAACACTTTACGGTGCAAGGTATCTGTACTATTCTACTCACTCAGTTGGCAAGAATCCATCCGAAGTACTTTGAACTCTTCCGTGCTGAGATCTCTACTTGGTTAGAGGTTAATGGTCATGGGTCAGAGTGTAGTTACTTTGTAGGGCTCGGTCGTGTAGATCGAGAATATATTGCTCAACTCGAGAATCCATACGAGATGCGGCTCGTTATGTGTGCACTAGCGAGTCGGAACGGCGCTTCGCCACCGCTGGTTGACCAATTCTTCCGGCTGACGCACTTTGAAGATAAGCTAACCGATCACGTCGTGAGTGAAGCGCTACGAATACTGCTGACTTACCACGACAAAGTTCTCTCATAACACGAGAGAGTCGCACCAAAAACAATTCCATCCTGCTAGGCTGTTTTAATGATTTTCAGCCTAGCTTTTTTATTGCCGTGAGAATGCGATTAAATTCTGCATTAGTAACTCCACCACTGCCAAGTTCGATTTCTGGATGATGCAATTCACCATGCCAATCAGATCCGCCACCTACTAGGAGTCTTAATTTTTGGGCTAAAGTCAGAAATTCCAGTTCTTGTCTCTGAGTATGTTTGGAATAGTGTACTTCAATACCAGCCAGGCCGCATTTTGTAAGCCTGTATATTAGTTCGTTAATTAGTCGTTTCGTTACTGAAGCACTATGGCTTGATCGCTCTACAGCACCAGGGTGTGCCATAAAAGCCAGCCCCCCAGCCTGTTGTATAAGAGATACAGCAGCTTCTGGAGTCAGAGCCCACTTGCCATAAGGCACATAAGCGGCACCACCTCTACTAAATAAAGGAATGAAACCTATTTGCTTGGAGTCTTTTAAATTTTTTCGTAGTTCGCGCATGATATCGTATTTTACCACCATGCCACCCTTACCCTTTGAACGCAGTAATTTTTTAAAATCTACCGGCGGGCGTATGTTTAGAGAGTTTACTTTTTGAGTCATTAACCGTACCCGTTCGTTGGAGCCCACTATTACGTTTCGTAAACCTTCTTGTATGACCGCACGCTTGAATTTTCTAGCATAACCAAGGATGTGGATATCTACTTTATTAAAAGTAGCGGTAATCTCTATGCCCTCTAGTGTAAGGAGGCCGAGTCTATTGGCTTCTTGGATTGCCCTATTAGTACCATTTATTGTATTGTGATCTGTCAACACCACGCCAAGTAATCCGGACCTTTTTGCCCGTTTCATGACTTCCTCGGGCATATAGTCACCATCAGAAAAGAATGAATGGGTTTGTAGATCAAAGGGATATTTAGTCATTGACAGTTGGGTTAGTATTTAAAGTTAATTATGGTGGTAAAGATAGTCTAGCAAAGGATAGGCTGTAATCGAAGCTTGATGTCACTGTTTAGCTGTAGCTTATTGGCCTAGGTTAATTTTGATTGTTTGTTATTTATTTGTCAATCATTAATTTGACATCTTATTTATTTGGATTACTATTAAAATGCTAATTGTTGATAAATAGTGTAGAAAAAGTTCTGACAAGCTATTATGCCTAAGATTAACGAAGTTTTAGAGAAATTCGGGCTGGGGGATAAGGAAATAGCAGTTTACCGGGCGTTGCTTAAACTTGGCCCCTCCCCCGTGCGCAAGGTAGGCACCGAGGCCGCGGTTAACCGCGGCACGACCTATGATATTTTAAAAAGCCTTAAGGAGCAGGGTCTGGTAAGTTATTATCACAAGGAAAAACATCAGTATTTTGTAGCTGAGGACCCTAATAAGCTTTATGACCTACTGAAACAAAAGGGTGAGGTATTGAAAGACTTAAAGCTAGAGTTACAGACCATTGTGCCGCAACTAAGGTCAATGCGCACCGTGGTAGAGGAAAAGCCGCTGGTAACATATTATGACGGCGTTCAGGGCATTAGAACCATTTTGCAGGACGTGTTGGAGACTGTTAATGAAGAGCCAGTCAAAGAATATTATGTTTATTCTTCGGCTAGCATGCGAAATTATCTTTATGCCGGTTTCCCCGACTTTAATGACGAACGTTTGGGTAGGAATATCAAAGTCAAGGTTATTGCTTTGGGTAAGGGTGGTGAAATGGCTGGTTTGGACGAACGGCGTTGGCTAACACAAGACGCCGGTACGCCGACCTACACCATAATTTACGCCGGCCGCTTAGCTATGATGTCAACTAACAGCCAAGGTTTGCCGATTGGTTTGATAATAGTGGACCGCGGCATTTACGAAACACAGAAATTGATTTTTATTGATTTATGGGACAGGCTGAACAAAAAATAAAAATCATTGTGTTAGCCGCCGGCCACGGTAAACGCATGGGTAATGGCGAGTTGCCCAAAGTTTTGGTGTTATTCAAAGACAAACCACTGGTACACTATGTGATGGAGGCTATTGCCGCCTCAAGAATTGATGTCAGGCCAATAGTAGTAGTCGGACAAAAATCTGAACAGGTCAAAGCAGCTCTTGGTTCCGACTACATTTACGTTTTACAAACAGAACAACGAGGCACCGGACATGCCGTGGCCGCCGCCGAATCCGTTCTAAAAGGCAAGGCAGAGACTGTTATGGTATTGTACGGCGACCAGCCGTTGATTACTCCTATCACCATTAAAAAAATGGCCCAAACACATATTGTTAGTGGCAGTACGGTCACTATGGCTACAGTGTTAGTGCCGGACTTTGGCGACTGGCGACAGGGATTTTATGATTTTGGGCGGGTGATTCGTGATAAAGCTGGTAAAGTGGTAGCGATTGTGGAGAAAAAGGACGCCACTCTAGAGCAACTGGACACAAAAGAAGTAAATCCAAGTTACTTTTGTTTTAAAGCCCAGTGGCTGTGGCAGAATCTGGAAAAACTTTCCAATAACAACTCCCAGCGTGAGTATTACCTTACTGATTTAGTAGGCTTGGCCTGCCAGCAGGGCGAACCTATCACTACTGTCATGGTTGAACTACGTGAGGCCTTGGGCGTAAACACTCCAGAACAGCTTGTTTTATTAAAGAATGCCAGATACTAATTTTGTAATGTGATAATTATGAAATAATAAAAATCAAAATATACAGGAGCCATAATGAACTTTAACAATTTATCCATCAAGCCAAGGATACAGCCGTATCCTAAGCCTGAAACGCGGCAGTATACTCATTCGTTGTTTATTCCAGAAGATGGCATAGTGCGTAAGGTGATTGAACCGACCCATGCGTTTGCCATTGACGAGGCCGAAGCCTGGGCTGCACGGTTGGAGCATTACTATGAATTACTTGAGAGTCTGGGAGTTCCGGTACCGGCTGGGTATCGTGTAAGCATAGTTAACAGCCAGATTATTCAGGAGAGTGTTAACGGCGGTTGTGATTTGAGCGAGCTACTCAGACTTCAAGCTGTTGATGTCGTAGAGGCTATAGATGTAATTTTGGAAGCCTCTCGTGGAGTTCTGGAGCAAACCCAACCCAGAGTAGGGATTGATCCGCAGCCAGCCAATTGGTGTGTGCGTTTGGATAGCCATAGGTTGTCATATGTTGATTTTTTCCCCGTATACTTTATTGATGGTAGCGGTGAAACATATGTTGGTTTCCCGCAACCAACAGCGAGCGAAGACAAAGAGCTAAACTTCTCTCGTTACTATACGCCACTAGGTCTGGTTAGAATTATTCGTTTCAATTTCATTCGAATATGTGGTGATGATGTTAGTGGTATAGTAGAACAAACCATTAATAAGGTATTTGGTGATGCCAGCTCTTTGTGTAGGCAATTACACAATTTGCCAGTGGAAGTAGTTCGGCGTGATCGAGCTCAACTTGAGGCACTTGTCAGGGATTTCACTATTCGTGACTTGGATAGTCTGCGAGAGGTTGCCGCTCTTATATCAGCTAGCAGTAATCATCGTTCTTTTCTAGATGGTATTCTCAAATTGACCACCCTAGACTTCAGGTTAGAGCGCTCTATCAGAGAAAGGCGCTTTGAACAGGCCAAGGAGTTGGTAATCTCCAAAGCAAGGTGTTTAACATAGCGCCTTGCTTTTTCTTTAAATTAAGATATAGTGTTTGTTTAACATATGATAGACTGAATTTGTATGCGTACCTACGCCGACCTCCACATTCACTCCAAATATGCCCGGGCGTGTTCGCCGCAACTCACGCCGGAGAATATTGATTTATGGGGTCGTATTAAGGGTGTTGGTTTGATTGCGACTGGAGATTTTACGCATCCTAAGTGGTTTGAGGAATTAAAGGAAAAATTGGAGCCGGCTGAACCAGGGCTTTATCGCTTAAAAAAGCAATATCACCGTACTGACCCGCGCTTTAAACCGCAGCAGGAAGTGGACGTGCGCTTTATCTTTGGCACTGAAGTGGCTTGTATTTACAAGCATAAAGACGCCGTGCGGCGCGTGCACCATTGTTTGTATCTGCCGTCACTGGAGTCGGTGGCTAAGTTTAACGCTCAACTTATAGCCCGTGGCCGCAATCTTAAGGCTGATGGCCGGCCTATCTTAGGTTTGAGTTCGCAGGATTTGCTTAAAATATTATTGGCAGTTGATGAACGCGGCGTGCTTATCCCAGCTCATGCCTGGACGCCGTGGTTTGCCATTTTTGGCTCCAAGTCTGGTTATGATTCCATTGCCGAGTGTTTTGACGATTTGTCCCGGCACATTTTCGCCATTGAAACCGGATTGTCATCTGACCCGCCTATGAACTGGCGGCTGTCCCAGCTTGATGACGTGGCGCTGGTGTCGCATTCTGATGCACACTCCCTGCCCAATTTGGGGCGCGAGGTTGATATTTTTGCAGGCGAGGGACTTTCGTACGAGGCAGTGATGCAGGCTATACGTTGCGGCAGCCCGCGCGCCGTGGCGGCTGGTGAGGACAAAAAATTATCACTTAAGCTGGCTGGCACGGTTGAATTTTTTCCTGATGAGGGTAGGTATCATTACGACGGCCACCGTGATTGCAAGGTGCGCCTGGAGCCTGGCGCTACGGCCAAGCACAAAGGGATTTGTCCGACTTGCGGCCGCGAGTTGACAATTGGGGTGCTTAATCGGGTGTATGAGCTGGCGGACAGAGTGGAGGGCGTGCGCCCCAAAGGCGCCTTGCCTTTTGTCAGTCTGATTGAGTTGGACAAGGTCATTGCCCAAGCCCAAGGCGTGAAAGGCCGCACCACCAAAGCAGTGGAGGCAGAGTATTGGGGTTTGGTATCCCAGGGTGGCGGTGAACTGCAAACCTTGCTTGATACTGCCGAGACTGATTTGTCCCAAGTGACAACTGAGCGCGTGGTGGAGGCCATCCGTCGTTTGCGCCAGGGCCTAGTGGCCTCTATTGAGCCTGGATATGATGGAGTTTATGGCTCGATTAACCTGTTTAGTGCCGAGGAGAAGCCAGCCAAACGACAAACTAGTTTGTTTTAAACAACCAGTATTACATAACCAAACCCCGCACTAGATGGCCAGACGTTAGTCTGATAGCATATTGGCCATCAGTGCGGGGTTTCGCTCCGCACGCCAGCTAAGCAGCGAAGCCACCACGCTTGTGTTGTAGCGGAGCTCAACAACAAACCCCACCTTGCAAGCGTGGGGTTTGTTTATATCCAAGAAAAAGCTCTAAGATTAGCGGCGCTTTTTGCCACCCTTCTTTGACCTTTTTGCCTTCTTGGCCTTTCTTTTCTTTGCCATCTGTATCACCTCCCCTCTTAAAGAAGATTGGGTAATATTTTACTTCTTACTCTTATTATAAAAAAAATTTTCACAATAGGCAAGCCTGTGGAAAACTTTTTTGTTAAAATTATTATCCTATAGCGCTTTGTAGTTGAAAATTATATCGAAACAAAGCCGCCAGGCGCACCAATTTCCAAATTTAAGTGGTGGACCGAAGGGGATTCCTCTTCCCCCGAAATACAGCAGCGCGTTCGGCGCAAGCTATATTTCTCCTCCAGAGCCCGGGTCAATAAAAACGTAAAGCAGTTTACGTTTTTATTGTACCCTTCGAATCTTTTTAAGTATTAATGTTCAAGTGGTGGACCGAAGGGGATTCGAACCCCTGACCTTCCGGATGCAAACCGGATGCTCTACCAGCTGAGCTATCGGCCCAGATTAACCAATTGTTTACTTGAGTCCGCCGAAGAGTGGCGAGAGAAGCCCAAACAGTAGCGGTTGCATTATGTCGGTAGCTATAGCAAAACCTATTATGATAAGTGCCACGCCAATGAGTTTATAAAATATGCGCGAGCCGCCCTCAGTACCGAAATGTTCTTCCGCCCAGCGATTAGCGCCGAAGTTGGCCATGAGCCATTCAGTCTTTAATATCATCCAGGTGCCGATTCCAGCTATACCTAAACCTAATAAAATGCGCAAGATAAACATAATTATAAATTTTGGCTGAAACGCAAAAGCGAGTCTAATGGTGGACGGTGCAGGACTTGAACCTGCGACCCCTTCGGCTTGCCCCGCCACTTTCCTTTGGACGCGCCTGGACTCGGACCAGGGACCTTCTCGGTGTAAACGAGACGCTCTAACCAACTGAGCTACGCGTCCAGGGGAAGGTGGCGGGGTGAATAAACGAAGTGCTCTACCGCTGAGCTAACCGTCCTCAAGAAATCTTGTGGGGTGAATAAACAAGACGCTTCCTGTCCCGTTTAGTGGAATAACCTCAGCCTAAGGCTGATCCGCCTCCTTCGGCCCGCCGACTGGCGGAGCCTCGCCTTTGGCGGGGCGTGCTGGCGGAAACTGAGCTAAGCGTCCTGGTAAGTAAATAGCTTATAGCCCCTGGCTGATAGTTTCCCATTTACTATACGCCGCGAGCTATAAGCTATTTTATTTTCAATAAACTAAACAGGAGATGGTGCGGACGAGTCCGATGACCATCGGACCACGGGGTTACCCCCATCCCGATGGCCATCGGGATGCGTATTTTTTAATGGTGCCCAGGAGAGGATTTGAACCTCCATGGGATTGCTCCCGCTACCACCTCAAGGTAGTGCGTATACCAGTTCCGCCACCTGGGCCTAATGTAAGTATACCAGTTCCGCCACGTCCGCCCGAAGAGCAAGTGTAAGAGG
>JACRFN010000124.1 GCA_016217875.1 Candidatus Kerfeldbacteria bacterium | reverse complement strand
GAGCTAGTGGTTGCTGGCGGACAAAAGTCTATCTCCAAACTGGCGCCCCACTTACAGCCCTTCAGCGAGGTGGAGCTGATGGTGGCGCCAGGTCAAAAGCTTGATCATCTGGCCGCCGCCAGCCTGCGTCGCGTTTACCTTAAGCCGCCGTATAGTCTTCCCACCGTGGTACTGGCCACTTCCTTTTTGGAGGTGGCAGATATGTTAGCTCAGCCAGGCCAGGCAGAAAACAATCTTTTCCTTTTATTACGGCGCTATGTGAGCGAATTGCAAAAACTCACTGTTGGTACGGCCTGGCGGCCGGGGGCTAGGAATTTATTAGCCAGCTTTTTACTGGAGGTTATCTCCAGTAGCGGCCTGGGCCCTCATCTTCGGGTTTGTGAGGCCTGCGGCGGCGAATTAGGCAAGGAGGCAGTGTGTTTTAGCTGGCCTGACCATGGTTTTTATCATCAGGCCTGCCTGAAGCCAGGTCTGACTGCCGTAGCTGTCACGTCTGCCACCGTGGCTTGGCTTACCCGCCGGGCTGGAGATGAATCAGGCCAGCCGCAGGACGCTTTGGCCTTTTTAACAGATTATTTTCAAGGTCACATGGGGCGTGAGCTATACACGCTTAAAGTACTTCGTAGTATCCTAGAAGTATGCCCCGTAATACAACTTCGCTAAGGCTCACATTTCGCCAAAGTATCAGGTAATCACCTTATGTTCAATAAATCTCTAATAACTAACTTACGACTTTCTACCTCGCCTAGTTTTGGCGAGCGAAGTTGATATACGGGGTATGAGCACAAAAGATACGTCGCGCGTAACCGATATAACAATAGAGCCGCCGCTAGAGCCTGCGCCTCAGCCCCCTCAGGATGAGAGGCAGAAGGCCGAGCGCGAGTTCGCCCAGTTTTATCAACAGCAGGAGTCTTATGATGTGCCGCAACTGCTTCGCCAAAACAGGCGACGTCGTTTGTGGCTTTATGCTATTTCGATTCTAGCTCTGTTGTTGGGTTTAGCCTTGGCCGGCTTTTTTATTTTTAACAATCAAGGGGGCGGTAAGTTTGGCGAGGAAGCGGTTAAAGTCGAGTTTCTGGGCCCGGCGGCGGCGCCCTCTGGCCAGGTGGTAGAGTATCGCCTGAGTTATACCAATGATCAGTCAGTGGATCTTTTGAATACCGAAATCAACTTGCGCTACCCCGGCGGTTTTACCTTTCAGGAGGCTGCGCCGCAGCCGGCGGCGGCCGACGGCACAAAATTTAGTTTGCCTCGCATAGCGGCCCACGAGACAGGCAGTATTACTATCCGTGGCCAGCTCGTCGGTGAGGTGGGTGAGGAAAAAACTTTTGGCGCGGTTCTCACTTACGAGCCTGATAATTTCCGCGCCCAGTTTGCCAAAAGCGTTACAGTCAAGACGCAAATAGTAGCCTCAGTTGTGAACGTAGAAGTATCTGGGCCCACCCAATTGCCGGCCGATCAGACGTTGTTATTGACGGTCACTTATCGCAACAGTTCGGCCAATAAACTGACTGGCTTGGTTTTGCGCCTTACTTCACCCGGGGGCTTTGAGCTGGAACTTCCCCAGCTTGAACCCTTATCAGGCTCTAATAATACTTGGAAACTGCCGGATATTGAGCCGCGAGGAGAAGGTAAAATAGAGTTAAGGGGAAAATTTACCGAAGCAGCGATAGCCGGCAACCAGGGATTTCGTCTGGCCATTGGCTTGGTGCCCCCCGAAGCTAAGGACTTAACGGTGCAAGAGGAAAAGATTTTTAATACCACTTTAATCAAGTCCCACCTCACCCTAAGCTTGACGGCTAATGACGTGAGCTTAAAGAGCGCGGTTGATTTGGGGCAAGAGGTCGTTTATGACCTGGTTTACAGCAATGAAGGTGAGGTCTCTTTTTCAGATTTGGTCTTGGTCGCCAGGCTTAATCCATTATTTTTCGATTGGACGTCGTTACGTGACACGGCTGATGGAGTGGTTGACGCTCAGGCCGGCACTATCACCTGGACAAAAGATAACCTGCCGGCTTTGGAGGCTCTGTCCGCTGCCGGTTCGGGCAGTTTGCGTTTTAGTTTGCGCACGCCAGCCGTCTTGCCTGCCGGTGTAACCTCGGGCCCCAGTTTTAAGGCTCAGCTTGCGGTGCGGGCCAAGCAATTAGTAGGCGACTCTTTACGTGAGGTGAGCGCCCAGTCCAACGAAGTGGAGACTAAGGTCAATACCCAATTCAGTTTGAGCGTAGAAGGACGCTACTACACCGATCAGTTAGTTAAGCTGGGCTCCGGCCCCCTGCCGCCCAAGGTCGGGCAAACAACTACTTATGTAGTATTTTGGCGCCTGAGCAACAGTTGGAGTGAAGTCGATAATATCGAGGTTAATACTACTTTGCCCGCCGGCGTAATTTGGACCGGGCAGTCAACGGTTACGGCCGGGCAAAAAGTTACTTTCAATCCCAATACGCGCGAGGTGCGCTGGCAACTGAATCGCTTGCCGCCGGGCGCCGGCGTAGTTCTTGACAAGCCCGAAGCTTCGTTTGAAGTAGCGGTCACGCCGGAGGAGCCTGACGCGGATAAGATACTGGTTTTGACCAAAACTACTACGGCTACCGGACGCGATAATTTTTCCGGAGCCGATTTAATTGCCACGGCCAAGTTTATCACGACTGATTTAGATGATGATTTAGGCGCTCAGGGCAAAGGAGTGGTGGTTAGGTGATAGCCACTGGCTCCTAGCCATTAGTATATAAAAAAAGACGACCGGTACAGCTTAACCGGTCGCTTTCGTTTGCATCTGTTGAAAATTTTTTGGTTTGGGTGGCAGGAGATGAAGGTAAAGACTGGTAAAGGCTAAGACGTCAGCGCAGATGAAAATCCAGTTGCCCATGTTGTAGAACTCAAACAAGAAGGCGAGCGCGCCCAGGCCCTGTACATTATATTTGAACTTGCCAGCCCAGTTAGCCTCCACTGCTATGCCTGGGGAAAATCTACGTAGCTGTTTATGCCAGATCGCTCCCAGGACAAGGCTCAGCTCGCCGGCAATGAGCGGCCAGATGCTGTACCACCAAAAGCATGGCCAAAAAGCTATAATCAGAAAAACAGCGTAGAGTTTGTCGCACAGCGGATCCAGGGCTTTACCAAGTTGGGTAACCTGGCTCATTTTGCGGGCCAAGTAGCCGTCGAGATAGTCGCTTAGAGCCGCCCAGCCGATGTTGATAAGGTAGCTCCACAGCCCTACGCCAAAACGGAAGAAGATAAGGAAGAGCGGTCCGGCGATAACGCGACTCAAAGAAAAGAGATTGGAAACAGTGATGATGTCTCTTTCTATAAGTTCGTCGACCTTAGCTGACAGCGGCTTGGAGATAGGCGCAAAAAGTTCCACCAAGTGTCTTCTGATTCTAGTCCGCCGCTCGCGGGTGGGAATGAGCGGCCCGACGAGTTTATCCAGTAGTCGGTCTTTGCGATCAATTACCAGTATTGGCATGGCCTCTATTGAGTTTGCTGGTTCATTAGTCACGTTGTCCTCTGGAGTCTTTTTTAAGGTTAGTTGTTTTGTTTTTGTCCGGTCACCCTACCAGTTGTGGGCTAGGTTAGTCAAGGCCGTAGCATTAGGCCATACGTTTTCATTTCGGCTTAAACGGCTTATACTAATAATAGTTATGATGTTTGCCTTACGCCAAATAGCCGAGCTCATTTGGGAGTTTTTATTAGATGTAGTGCGTTTTCCTTGGTGGTGGTATACCGGCGGCTTGGCGGCGGCGGCGAGAGCGTGCTGGCAAGGATTTGCGGTCAGCAGAGCTCGGGTTAGTTTGGGGCTTGGCTTGCGTCACTTTTTCACGCCTATGTACGGCGACTATTCGCTGTCCGGTCGCGCCATCAGCCTGGTGATGCGTCTTTTCTTGGTGGTGTTTAAATTCCTGCGCTTGAGCCTGGCCGGAGTTTGGTATTTGCTTTGGCTGGCCGTCTGGCTGTTATTGTTGCCGGTGACAGTATTCATGATTTTGGCTTAATTTATGCCGGAGTTTACTTGGTCTTATCAATACTCCCTAGGCAGCCTTAGATTCAGGCGGGTGCGGTTGTTTATTTATAGGCTGGTGGCCCTAGGGGCCGTGGTAGGTGCTTTGGCGGCCTTAGTTTTTGCCGGCTGGCCTTATGTTTTAGCCTATCGTAAATTTACTTGGGAATCGTTAATGCCGCCCTCTGATGGCGCTAAGTTATGGTGGCTGGCCTTGTTATTAATCGAGTACGCTTGGTATCGCCTGGCGCGTGAGCGTTCCTGGTATCCGGAGCTCCCTCGCGGTCAGGCACCCGAAGCCTTGGTAGTTGACCAGTATTTAAGCGAGGAAGCTTGGCGCGTCCTGGCCCGTGCTTTCCGTTATGCCGCCAGTCAAGGTCACGCTCAAGTAGAGCCCTTGCATCTTTTGGCCGCCACTTTAGGTTACCCCACCGGCCAAAGGCTGTTTTCCCGCTTGGGTGTTGAGGTTGGCAAGTTAATAAGCACACTGCGTAATGCTTTGTCTACTTCCCCCGCCGGTTCCCCGCCTGAATTATCAGAGGAGAGTAAGGGCATCTTCGTGGCCGCGCTCCGGCTAGCCCTTGAACATAAAAGCTATCATCTGAATGTGAGTGAACTTTTATTGGCTCTGGCGCAGAGTACCTCCAGGGCTCGTGATGTCTTTGAAGAATTGGCTATCACAGGCGAGGCGGTACAAAATATCACCGCTTGGTTTAATTTGCGTCACAAACTGCTGGGGGAGTTTAAGCGCCGCGCGCGGCGGGCCCAAAACCGCCCCAGGCACGCTTTGGATCGCGCTTATCTGGCGGTGGCCACGCCTTTCTTAAATCAGGTTTCCCGTGACTTGACCAGGCTGGCGGCCAAAGGCTATCTACGGCCTTGCGTGGCTAGAGACAAAGAGCTGGCAGAGGTTTATCGCATTATCCAAGGGGGACAGCAAAGCGTGGTTTTGGTCGGCGATTCCGGTGTGGGCAAGAGTTCTGTTTTAGAAGGCGTGGCTCAGGCCATGGTAGCCGAGGAGGTGCCCGAAGTGTTACAGGATAAACATTTGATGGTTTTGTCTTTGTCGCAACTTTTATCAGGCG
This sequence comes from Candidatus Kerfeldbacteria bacterium, assembly GCA_016217875.1. GTDB lineage: Bacteria > Patescibacteriota > Patescibacteriia > Veblenbacterales > UBA10138 > JACRFN01. The sequence goes on along the minus strand of JACRFN010000124.1, from coordinate 11,202 downwards.
CCAGTCCGGCTGAAGCTGGTCAAAGGTTATTGAAGGTAGTAACTGAAGCGGTCAGAGCCGGCAATATAGTTTTAGGTGTGGAAGAAATACACTTGCTAGCCTCAGGTGCCAGCGGCTCCGGCGGACAGTTAACCCTGGGTGATGTTTTAGCTAATGCCATAGCCAAGCATAGCTTATTGGTCATAGCCACTTCGTCCCGGGCCGACTGGCGGGCTGGTTTGGAGGGGAGTTTTTTGGGTCAGTCGTTGCAGCCAGTCGAGGTACCAGAGCCGGACGATAATCAGGCCATTCAAATGCTAGAGTCTTATGTGCCTAAATTAGAGGGCGAACACGGAGTCTTCTTCAGTTATGGCTCGTTAGAGGCGGCCGTGCAGTTATCTCGCCGCTACTTGCCTGATCGTTTTCTGCCGGAAAAGGCCTTTAGCTTAGTGGATGAGGTAGCGGTTTATACTAAGGAGCACAGGGGCAGGCAGCCCGTGGTGCGCGCTGAAGACGTAGCGCAGGTGGTGGCCGGTAAAGTGCACGTACCGCTGGCTCAGATTACGCAGGTGGAGCAGGAAAAACTATTGCATTTGGAGGAAATATTGCACCAACGGATTATCGGTCAGGACGAAGCCGTGTCTTTGGTGGCCCAGGCCTTGCGCCGGGCGCGGGTGGGGTTGAAAGATCAAAAAAAACCAGTGGCCTCCTTTTTGTTCATGGGGCCGACCGGCGTGGGTAAAACCGAATTGGCCAAGGTGGTGGCTGGTGAATACTTTGGCGGCGAAGATAAGATGATTAGGCTGGATATGTCCGAATACCAAACGGCCGAGAGTATCTATCGTTTGGTCGGGGCGCCGGGCGGCGTGGGGGAGAAGACTGGCCTATTGACCGAAGCTATCCGCCGCAGTCCTTATGCCTTGCTGCTGCTTGATGAAATTGAAAAGGCCCACGCCGACATTCTTAATGTTTTTTTGCAAGTCTTAGATGACGGCCGACTGACCGATGCTACCGGTCGAACGGTTGATTTTAGCAATACTATCATCATTGCCACTTCTAACGCCGGCACGCAGTTTATTCAAGAGAACCTTGAACACCAGGTGCCGCTGGAATATATTCGCCGCAGTTTGCTGCAAGGCGGCTTGAAGCAATATTTCCGGCCGGAATTTCTTAACCGGTTCGATGGTATTGTAGTGTTCAAACCCTTGGGGCAAGCGGAGGTGGAAAAAGTTACCGGGCTTTTGCTGCAAAAGGTGACCAAACAGCTTGAGGCCAAAGGTATTCATCTTAAGGCTTCGGCTGAGGCTATTAAAGAGCTGGCCGCCAAAGGATTTGATCCGCTGTTCGGCGCCAGGCCTCTGAAGCGGGCGGTGCAGGATAATGTTGATAACGCTCTGGCTTCTTACCTTATTTCCGGTAAGCTGACGCGCCGCGATGTGGTGGTGCTAGAACCGGGGGGTCAATTAAGAGTAGAAAAAGCCGAGCGGTTGTAGGGTTCGTTATGAAAAGGGTTTATAATTTTAGAATTAAAGCCAATAATCCAAAACGTCAGTGGCTAGAGAAGGATTATCCGGGATTCCTGCATACAATTTTTATGCAGGGAATACATGCTGGCGTTTTTGAAATGCAAAAACTTTGGCCTTTTGGCTTCCGACACGGCTATTCTTTCAATGGCGGCGGGCGCTTAGATTGGTTTTGGGATTTACGGGATTTAGTGAGGGTGAGAAATATGTTGTTGTTGAGTTGTAAAAAGAGTTTATCATTGTTCTTGCATATTTATAATCGCTGGCTCAAGGATCATAAAATTGCCATACTTATTTTAGAGAAGGCACTTAGAGTTAAGTATAGCAAGCTCTCTGACCAGCAGCTCTTTGACCTGTACGAGAAAGTTTACCAGGCGAATATTAGACAGGGTGCCAGTGGATATATTGCAGATGCTTTTTTAGCCAGCGGGCAGAGCGACTGGTTTGTGGAGTTGATTAGACGAGAAACCAAAAGAAACGACGATACACTTGTCAGTATGTTAACACGACCAGTTATACCTTCATATAATAACGAGGCTTTAAGGGCTTTAAAGATGATAGCAAGAAAAGTTGGTAGTCTACCCAAAAGCGTTAATAATCCAAATCAATTCTTGGTTTACCTGCAAGGTCGGCCGCATTACCTGGTGATGTTTCAACGCTATTATAGTAGATACTATTGGGTGGAAAATAATTACTTTGCTAAAGTTTTGGGTTGGCAGTACTTTGCTAAACAGGCTTACTATTTTATTAAAAATCGTGACTTTATGGTAGAAAATTTTGAAATGACAAAAAATAAAAAGAGGTTGATACTTCGCCGTTTACACAATCAGTATCTAGCTCGAGTGGTTCGTATGTCGGAGTTAGCTACACACATGCAGGATTATCGTAAGATGACATTGGTGCGTTTTTCTCATTTTTTGGATTTGATATTTAATGAGATGTCGCGGAGGACTGGTTTATCGATTGACGACTTCCGTAACACCATAGAGCCTGAAATGTATGATGTATTTGTTAAACGTAGTTATGATAAGAGTAAGTTAAGGGCTCGTGCAGTTAAAAATTTTTGCTTTGGTGTAAATCGGGTTTATGGAGTTTATGAAGGCAATGATTTAAAAAAGTACGTTAATGAGTCTGAGTTTAAAGATAAACCATACAAGCAGCGTGTCATTCGCGGTGTAGCCGCTTGCCCAGGGCTAGTGGTTGGCTTAGTCAGGATTGTCAAAGACACTAAACGAGCCGTGTTTAGAAATGGAGAGATTTTGGTTACCAATAACACAACACCCGAGTTTGTTCCGTTTATGAAACGAGCTCGAGCCATCATCACAGAGCAGGGTGGTATTACTACTCATGCAGCTATTGTCTCACGAGAGCTTAAAGTACCGTGTATCATTGGTATAAAAAATGCTACTAAAGTTTTAAAAAATGGCGACAGGGTGGAGGTGGATGCTAGGCGTGGTATCTTACGTAAGATTTCGTAGTTTATGAACACCGTCGGTTTTGCTTACGCCCTGGGCGCGGCCGTAACCTGGGGTTTGGTTTATACGGTCAATCAAAAAGTGCTGTCCACTGTTTCGCCGCTGGTGTATTTGTTCCTCGGCTCGCTGGTGACGGCTATTATCACCTTGCCGATTCTTTTTTGGCAGCTTGACTCGGTCAAGCAGGTTTTGTCCGCCAACCGTACTATGTGGTGGTTTATTTTGGCGGGCGAGGTACTGCTGGTGCTGGCAAATTTTTTCATACTGTCAAGCATTAAGAGCTTGGGAGCCCCCTTGGCCGCGGTGATTGAAATAAGTTATCCACTGTTTGTGGCGCTTTTCACCATGCTGATTTTTGGCGGCAGCTTGAACTTGTATTTTTGGCTGAGGGCGGCGCTTATTTTTTTAGGCTCCAGTCTTATCATCAGGTTCGCCTAGCCGCTTATCATTGCTTAGGAACTATTCGCTCGAATAGTAGAATAGTATTTAGGACGCAGCTTTGCTATACTTGGACTTATGAGGAATCTTGAAAAACTCCTAAAGGCCGTGGCAAACCGGCGTCGATTGGAGATACTGGCGCACCTTAAACGTACTCGCCAGGCTACGGTGGGGGACATAGCGGACGCTATTAAATTGTCGTTTAAGGCGACCTCCAAACATTTGGGCGTGTTAGCCAATGCTGAAGTAGTAGAGTCAGAAAAGAAGAGCTTGCTGGTATTTTACCGTTTGACCCCACGTCAACACCAGTTAGCAAGACATCTTATCAATGTTTTGTAGTATTCTACTATTCGAGCGAATAGTAGAATAGTAGACAAGTATGCGAAGAAGAGCGGTCAGGCGGGTGGAATGGTAAGGTTTTAGATTTGCCAAAACCGCCAAAATTTACTAAAGTAGAGCCACTATGAAAAAGGAAATCAAGCCGCTAGAGCCGGACCTGATGGATAAGCTCATGGCGCTGTGCAAGCACCGCGGTTTTATTATTCCCGGCAGTGAGATTTACGGCGGCCTGGCCAACTCTTGGGATTTTGGGCCTTATGGCGCGCTGTTAAAGCAGAATATCAGACGCGCTTGGCTCAAGCACTTTGTCACTTCGCGCGACGATGTGGTTTTGATGGACAGCTCTATTATTATGAATTCTCGTGTCTGGGAGGCCTCAGGCCATTTACAAAACTTCACTGATCCTTTGGTTGATTGCAAAAAATGCAAAAAGCGTTTTCGGGCCGACCACTTGCTGGAAGCGCGCAGCCTGGAGCCAGGCTACGATAAGGAAAAGCCCGTGGATTGGTTGGAGATTAAATGCCCTGAGTGCGCCGGCGATTTAACCGAGGTGCGGCAGTTCAATTTGATGTTCAAAACCAGTGTTGGCCCAGTGGCCGAGTCGGGGGCGGTTGTTTATTTGCGTCCCGAGAACGCGGCCGGTATGTTTACCGATTTTAAGTCCATCCAGCAGTCCATGCGCCAGCGTTTGCCTTTTGGCATCGCGCAGATAGGTAAGGTCTTTCGCAACGAGGTTACGCCGGGTAACTGGATTTTCCGCACCCGCGAATTCGAGCTGATGGAATTGGAGTATTTTATCCATCCCCGCGGTTGGGAAAAGGTTTTTGACATGTGGCTAGGGGAGATAAAGAGTTGGCTTAAGTCCCTGGGCGTGCGTGATGAACATCTTTATTTTCATGAAATTGAAGGCGCAGACAGAGCGCACTATTCCAAGCGCACCGTTGATATTGAATATAATTATCCCTTTGGTTTGAAAGAGCTGTACGGCTTGGCCTATCGCACTGATTTTGATTTGTCTCAGCACGCCAAGACCTCGGGCGCTGACCTAACGTATACTGACCCAGTGACAAACGAAACGTTCGTGCCGCACGTGGTTGAGCCCTCCATGGGTTTGGAGCGCACTGTCCTGGTGACTATGTTGGAGGCTTACCACGAAGAGGAAGCGCCGACGGCTGAGGAAGGAGCCACCGACCGGCGCGTGGTTCTGAAATTCCCTAAGCATCTGGCTCCTATTCAGGTAGCCGTTTTGCCCTTGTCCAAAAAAGAAGAGCTTATGGGCCCGAGCCAGAGTTTGGCCCAGGAGTTGCGTCAGCATCTGGTGGTGGAGTACGACGAGACGCAATCCATCGGCAGGCGTTACCGTCGGCAGGATGAAATCGGTACGCCCTACTGCGTGACCATAGACTTTGACACAATTCAAGATAAGGCCGTGACCGTGCGTGACAGGGATAGCATGAAACAGGAGAGGGTGAAAATAACTGAAGTGGTTGGTTATTTGATTAAGAAATATAGTTAATAGATTGGTTACTTCTCTGGTTGCCTCGCGCAACCATCCCGCTGGCCAGCGGGATGAAAGCGAAGCTTTCAGAAATAACCTGAAGAGTCGCCTCGAAGAACTCGGGCTGCGCCCTCGTCTATGGGGCAAGCCGCCTCCTTAGGATAGCCTGTCCGCCAGCTGGCGGATTCGCGCGGGTGCCGTCCCGCTTAGCGGGACTAACTAACCCTACGACAGGGCGGCAAGGACCGTTACTAATATAAACTTGTAATCAGTAAACCGCAGGTTATGTCAAAAATACAATTACGTCACCTCGTCAACGGTTTGCCGGTTATATTAGTACCACACCAAGGTACAGAGGCTACTTGTGTGCTGGCTTTGGTGCGCGCCGGCTCGCGTCTAGAAGCCAGGACCGGGCGGGGTTTGTCGCATTTTCTGGAGCATATGGTTTTTAAGGGCACCGAGCGCCGGCCCACCGCTCGTGATTTGACCCAACTTTTGGACGGCGTGGGCGCGGATTATAATGCTTATACGGCCAAGGAATATACCGGTTACTACATTAAAACAGACGCCCGCCACCTGAGCCTGAGTTTGGACGTTTTATCGGATATGCTGTGGCATTCTCGTCTGCTGGCGGAAGAAATGGAGCGGGAGAAAAAAGTTATCATTGAAGAAATAAACATGTATGAGGATAATCCTCTGATGTATATTGGTGACGTGTTGGAAAATGCTTTGTTTAGCGGCTCAGCTTTAGGAGAATTGATAAGTGGTACGCGCCAAAGCGTGGCGGCTTTGTCAAGAAGCCAGTTGCTTGATTTTTGGTGGCGTTATTACCACCCAGCCAATATGTTGTTGGTAGTCTCCGGCCAGTTACCTGCTACCGCTCTGGCAGATTTAAGTCGTGTCTTTGGCCACCAAAAACGGGCTGGTAGCCTAGGCAGGTTTAAATCGTTTAGGCCCGCGCCCCGCCGCCCCAACGTAGCACTTCACTTTAAAGATACAGAGCAAGTGCAACTAGCCCTTGGTTTTCCCGCTTACGGCTGGGGCGACCGGCGTTTGCCGGCGCTTAAACTGTTGGCTACAGTCTTGGGCGGCAATATGAGCTCGCGTTTATTTGTCAGGTTGCGGGAACGGGAGGGCTTGTGTTATTCCATCCAGGCGGCCGTGGAAGTTTATGCGGGCACTGGCCTACTGGCCGTGCAGGCTGGCCTGGATAGGCAGCGTTTAAATTTGGCCATCCGTCTTATTCGGGAAGAGTTGGCCCGAGTAGCTCAAACCGGCGTGGGGGGAGATGAACTTAAACGAGCAAAGGAGTATAGTAGAGGTAGGCTCACTTTAGCCCTGGAGGATTCAGCCACCCAGGCCGAGTGGTACGGTAAGCGGTGGTTTCTAGAGCGTAGCCTGGAGCCGCCCCAGCATTACTTTCAACGCCTTAATATGGTGACAAGCCATGATCTGAAGGCGGCGGCTAGACAAGTGCTTCAGCCGGCGCGAGCCACCTTGGCGTTAATCGGTCCGTTCCGTAAGCCAGAACCCTGGCGCAGATTAATGAATTAAGAATCCAGAATCGTGAATCAGGAATGATAACTTTTTGTAACAATTCTTAATTCTCGATTCATAATTCATTATTCTTCATTCTGCCTATGCCTCAAGATACCTCCCTCCGTAACATCAATGTATCTTTTGTGGTGCTGCTTAAGATAGTGCTGATGATATTAGCCTTGTATTTCCTTTACCAGGTGCTGGACGTGTTGGCCTTGGTCTTTGTGGCCATTGTTTTGTCCACGGCGCTTGACCCTTGGGTGGATTGGTTCCAGCGCAACCATGTGCCCCGCAGTTTGGCCATGCTTATTATTTATTTTGTACTGTTCGTAGTCATTTCATTGGTTGTCGTCTTAATGGTGCCGCCGCTGGTAGCGCAGTTAGGCCAGTTGGCCAGCAGTTTCCCTTATTACTACAGTAAGTTAGCGGCCGGATTCTCGAGCTGGGAGACAGGCGCCGGCGACGATATTTCTGCCACCCTGCAACAGACGCTTCAGTCTTTGGGTTCAAGCCTGGCGAACGCCACCTCCTCGGTTCTTTCCACTGTGGCCGGAATCTTTGGCGGTCTGGTGCAGTTTGTGGTGGCTTTGGTTATGACTTATTACCTGGTGGTGGACGAAACGGGCCTCAAGCGTTTTATTCGCTCGCTCACTCCCTCCCGACACCAGGATTACGTTTGGGACCTGATGAGCCGAATTCAGCGTAAACTTGGTTTGTGGCTCCGGGGTCAACTTTTACTCATGTTGGTAGTTGGTGTCATGACATATATTGGTCTGGCTATACTTAAGGCGTTTAATTTGGTGCAAATGGATTATATCTTGGTGTTGGCTTTGTGGGCAGCTCTGACTGAAGTGGTGCCTTATATCGGGCCGGTCCTGGGCGGCATTCCCGCAGTTTTTCTGGCTCTGGCCGTTTCACCCATCCAGGCGCTTATTGTCTTGGGGCTTTATGTGCTTGTGCAACAGTTAGAAAATAATTTACTGGTGCCAGTCATAATGAAACGGGCGGTGGGTTTGAACCCCATAGTTTCCATCGTGGTCATTTTGATTGGGGCTAAACTCGGGGGTATAGTCGGGGCGCTGATATGCATTCCAGTGGCTACAGCTTTGGCCGTGGTTTTATCGGACGTTTTTGATCAGCACCTGACCCAGCAGCTTGATCGCCCCGGTGGTGATGAAACTTTGACCACCGATGTCTGATGATAAGGCCGGTATCCTATATTTGGTCGCCACGCCGATTGGTAATTTGGGTGATATTTCAGCGCGCGCTCTTGCGACCTTGCGTCAAGTATCGGCCGTAGTTTGCGAAGACACTAGAGTGACGGCTAAACTGTTGCAGCATTACGACATTAAACAATTAACGCTTTCCTTCCATCATCATTCGTCGGAAGCTGTGTCAGGGGCTCTCATAGTGCGACTTAAAGCAGGAGAATCGTTGGCTTATGTTTCAGACGCCGGCACCCCGGGCATTGCCGATCCGGGCGGTAAGTTGGTAGCCGCGGCTGCCAACGCCGGTGTTCGCGTCATACCCATCCCCGGTCCTTCGGCCGTGACCACTGCTTTATCAGTGGCAGGTTTACCCACTCAGCGTTACTTATTCTTGGGTTTCCCGCCGCATAAAAAGGGTCGGCAGACTTTTTTTAAAGAAGTGGCGTTCTGCCCTTACGCCGTAGTATTTTATGAATCAACTCATCGCATAACCAAAACATTGACTGGGTTGGCCAAACTTATACCCTTGCGTCAACTAGTGGTTGGTCGGGAACTTACTAAGCATTTTGAAACCATTTATCGCGGCACATCCGGTGCCGTGCTGGAGCAGTTGGTACACACTTCGACTAAAGGAGAATTTGTCATCATAGTAGCGCCGTCTAAATAAAAAATGCCCACCGCCGAAGGTATGCGCAGTGGGCCTTTCTCGTAGTACAGAGTCACTATCCATCCTTGGGTTATTGAGGATGACCGGGGGAAATCTCTAGGGGCTATCTGCCGTTCCGTAGCCTCGGGAGCAAACCGCGGTAGAAAACGTCGGGCGAGCGTGATGAAATTAATCATCATTGTTGCTCATCCCCGTTTTAAGATAGTGTACTTGCTGTCTACGGAAACTTGTTTACTTGTTTGATTCTATCGCCTGGGCTGATAGTTTGTCAACTCAAATATTATCTTTGAAATTTGGTTAAGATATTCAAGATATATTTAAAACTATTTAAAACTAAAAAACTCCTTTTAAAACTCCTTGAAACTCCTTTTAATCAACAGGTTAATCAACAGGACTATTTATGTCCGGTGACCGCCAAGGCGGCATCCCGCAAACCATAAGCAGTCTTAGTGGCTAAGGTGCGGGACCGGACATAAATAGTCCTGCCTATTGGATTTTGGTGTCAGAGTATTTTCAGGCGCGGGCCATCTATTTCAGGATGGCAGATTACAGTTGTAGGCGCGGTTCAGAGGGCGTCAAGTGCAGTTTAGTCTTAGTTATTGACGTTCTATGGGGTAAAAAAGAAACCCGTCGCCTCCGGCCGGAGCCACCTAACGCGACGGGTCTTTTGGGGAGCCAAGTGGCTATCTCATGGTTTGCCTTAATTTAATTTGGCGATCCAACCTTGAGGTCTTTTCTTTGACCGTGACAGCCAATCTCCGCTTGCTTGGTTTTGCCCCCAATCTTTTAGAGTTAGTTTTGCCAATAAGTTTCAAGATAGCTTATACTAAAGTAAGCTTTATGTCAAGGTTCTACGTGACCACGCCGATTTATTACGTCAACGACAAGCCTCACTTGGGTCATGCGTACACTACGCTGGCAGCCGATGTGTTGGCACGCTGGCACAGGCAGCGCGGCGATGACGTGTTTTTCCTTACCGGTACGGATGAACATGGTGCTAAGGTACAGCAGTCAGCCGAGGCGGCCGGTCTCACGCCGCAAGCCCTGGCTGACCAGAATGCGCAGAAGTTTAAAGACGCCTGGTCAGCACTTAATATTTCCTACGATTATTTTATCCGCACCTCACAGGCAGAGCATGAAGTTGTGGTGCGCGAGTTGCTACAGCGAGTTTATGACGCTGGCTACATATATTCCGGTGAATACGAAGGTTTATATTGTGTCGGTTGTGAAAAGTTTATGCCGGACGGCGAATTGGTCAACGGTCGCTGCCCCTTGCACCCTAATCAAGATCCGGTGGCACAAAAAGAGAAAAATTATTTTTTCAAACTCTCGGCCTTCCGCGACAAGTTGTTGACTAAATTGGAAGCCGGGGAGTACAAGGTTATTCCCGAAGGCAGATATAATGAAGTAGTGGGAAAACTTAAACAAGGCTTAGAAGATATTTCCATCTCCCGTAACTCCGTGGAATGGGGCGTGAGGGTGCCGTGGGACGAATCGCAAACCATTTATGTTTGGATAGACGCGCTGATTAACTACTACTCAGCCACACAGTTTGTGCCGGGTAAAAAAGAATTTTGGCCAGCAGACGTACATTTATTAGCCAAAGACATACTTTGGTTCCACGCCGTGATTTGGGAAGCTTTGTTGCTGGCGGCTGAACTGCCACTGCCTAAAGTTGTTGCTAGCCACGGCTTTTTCACCATTGACGGGCAGAAGATGAGTAAGTCTTTGGGCAACGTCATTGACCCCTTGGATTTGATAAAAGAATTTGGCCTAGAGGCCACGCGTTATTTGTTGTTGTCTCAAGTGCCGTTCACTATAGATGGCGACATTTCTTTAGCGCGGTTCCGGGAACGTTATGAATCTGATTTAGCCAATGGCCTAGGTAACACTTTTTCACGGGTGACTGATATGATTGAAAAATTTGGTAATGGTAATTTTACAGCTCAACCGGGAGTGATTACATACACCGAATCCACAAGTTCGGCAGTCGAGAATGCCCTAAGGTTATTTGAGTTTGATACTGCTTTGTTAGCTATTTTTGATATTATTCGGACTATCGACGGCGAGATTGAAAAATATAAGCCCTGGAATATGGTGAAATTAGATAAATCACAAGAAATACAACCGCTATTGAATAGGTGGGGGACTATGCTTTTGGATGTTTCTTTGTATATAAAGCCATTCATGCCTGAAACTGCACACAATATTGAACAAGGATTACGTGCAGACAAAGTCTTGAAGACCACTCCGTTGTTCCCTAGATTGAGTTCATAGTTCAGAGCCTTTAGTTCTTAGTCATATGCCGCTACGTTTTGAGGAATTGATAGTATATCAGAAAGGATTAACAGTAGTTGACAGCATATACCATTTAACTAAGAGTTTTCCTAGAGAAGAGACTTTTTTGTTAGTCAGCCAATTACGTCGTGCTGCTATATCAATTGTCTTGAATATAGCCGAAGGTAGTGGTAGAACAAAGAAGGAATTTCAACACTTTCTTAACACTTCGCGCACATCATGCTATGAGTGTATTGCT
>JACRFN010000121.1 GCA_016217875.1 Candidatus Kerfeldbacteria bacterium | reverse complement strand
TGAACAGCAAGCTGTGGTGGAGGCGGCCGTCATCTACCACGACGACGCCAAAGCGCAGCTGCTGCTTAATCAAGCCTACGAACTGCTGGCTCAACTGCCCCAGAATACCTCCAGCCGTAAACAGCAACGACAAACACTGGCCCGCAACCTTGATACCTTAGCGCGACGACTCAGACACCAAGCCGAGGCGACTACCGCTGAACCGTGGCTCGAGCTGCCGGGCGGCGCCACTTGGCGCTACCTTGGGCTCATAGGCAATTCGCTTTATGCCTTGAGTGCCGGCGGTCAAATAGCGCCCTTGGACCTGGACGGCAAAATAGGCTCTATCTTCACGCTGCCAACCAGCCTAGACCAACCGCTGGCACTGACGCCACTTGATCAACAATATTTCCTGGCCTGGGGAAATAATGGCTCAGCCCTGATAGACCTAACTAGCCGCCGTTCGACCATGATGCCGAAAATACCCGCTCTATTTGATGCCGCCTCATACGACCATCGATTATATTACATTAGCCAGAAACCAATGGCCATCTTCCGCACCACCAGACAAGACACTGATTTTGCCACGCCCGTCCGCTGGCTAAAGCCCTCACAGGGCGAACTCCAGGGCGCACGCTCTCTAACTGTTGATGGCGCTATTTATGTGGCTACCGCCTCGCAAGTACAAAAATACGTACTCGGCCTAAAGCGAGATTTTACGCTTCAACCTGTTGAGCCGCCGCTGCAAGATGTCACCAGCCTTAAAACCGCTGGCGAAGGAGACCATCTTTACTTAACAGAGCCAGCCTTAAAACGCTTAGTAGTCTATGATAAGCAAGGTAAACTTGTCTTACAGCTTAGTTTCCCCAACCTGCCTGAACTTACCTCGCTGACTTATGATCCGATTAATAAGTATATGTATGTTTTAAGCGGCTCTAAAATTTACCGCCTCAAATTAACCGACTACCTGCCTTAAAACAGGAATCAGTAATGAGTAAACAGCAAAAAATAATCAATAAGCGCTGATTATATAAAAACCCAGCCCTGCGACCGCGGGGCTGGGTTTAAATGATTACTGTTATCTGATTACTGATTCTTGATTCTACTTCAAGCTGACCTTCGCACCAGCCTCTTCTAATTTCTTCTTCATCACCTCGGCCTCTTCTTTAGTGGCCCCTTCTTTAACCATTTTGGGTGCGCCGTCCACTAGGTCCTTGGCCTCTTTCAAGCCCAGGGTGGTTACTTCGCGCAGGACTTTAATGACGCCAATCTTATTGCTGCCTGATTCAGTCAGCTCTACGTTGAACGAAGTCTTTTCCTCGACCGTGGCGGCGGCTCCATTGGCAGCTGGCGCGGACACAGCCATCATGGGGGCGGCGGCCGACACGCCAAATTTTTCCTCCAGCACCTTAACAAGTTCAGCTAAGTCGAGAACCGAAAGTTTTTCTATCTCGGTTACGAGCTTCTGAAACTTTTCCGGTACTGACACTTCTTTCTTTTCTTGCGACATATTGCTTATTAATTAAAAATTAAAATTTAAAAATCAAAATTATTATCTTTCACATTTTACACTGTCATTTTAATCTTTGATTTTTGCATTTTACATTAAGCGGCTTTCTTATCAGCGGCCGTGCGCAGTACTTGCACCAACCCGCGTAAATTACCCCGCAGCACGTTGACCAGGCCAGCTAGAGGTGAAGACAGGCTACCAACCAGCTTACCCAGCAATTCATCCCTGGCCGGCAGCAGAGCCAGCTCCTTTACCTTGACGGCATCAATAAAACCAGATTCAAGTATACCGCCCAAAAGCTTAAGCTGGTCATGACTTTGAGCGAAACTATTCAATACCTTAGCCGGCTCTACTTCGTCGGTCGGACTGACGGCCAAACTTACGCCCCCGTGCAAGTTGGCCACCGAGATTGATTCTAAGCCCGCTTGTTTAAGCGCCCGAGCCAGCAAAGTTTTCTTGGCTACCTCATAACTCACCCCATGGGCCTTGAGCTCGCGCCTGAGTTCCTGCAACTCCTTGACGCTTAACCCGGTATAATCGGCAAAAACCAAGCCGCGGGCGGCCTTTAATAAAGCGGCCACCTCGGCGACTGATTGTTCTTTGACTTGACGTGTCTTAGCCATACCCAGTATATCAACTTCGCTCGCCAAAACTAAGCGAGCTTAGAAGATAGCTTAATAATAAATTGATGATAGTAAGATATATATAAGATAGATGGTAACAATTTTGGCGTAGCGAGCTTAAGCGAAGCTGTATTACTGGGCATATGTTTAATAAAAAATGAAAGTTTAACTTTCACCCCGCGGCCGCGGGGTTGTTGCTAAAGCAACAAAAAATCTGTGGCTCTCTCTCCACAGACATCTGGCTTATAACTTATAGCAAATTGCTTATAGCAACTATATGCTATTGGCCATTTGCTATTGGCTATCCCGGCCTCGGTAGGCCCTTTACAGGCTTAAGTCCGATGGACATCGGACACCTACGGTCTGTGGCTTACAAGTTGTAAAGCCAGTATAGCAAAGCGGAAAAAAGTGTCAAGACTGCGACCATCAAGACGGAAAATAAAGAAAGGTGCCGTGGTAAGATAGCACCTTTCGCCCTTGGACTCTTGTTTTAGAATATGCCGACAATCGGCCTATCAGGTTTGCCCTTGGTCACCAGGCATTGGAGCAGGTCAAGCTTATCCTCCTCGAACGAAACCTGGGCTCCGGCCAAGTAGAACTCCCACATCCGCTTGAACTGCTCAGGATCGCGACCCGTGATATGGGGGCGGATCTTGTCCCAGTTACACTGGAAGTTGTCATACCAGCGACTCAAGGTCATGTGGTAGTAGGTACCGAAGTACTCATCATGCCTCAGGTAAAATCCGGCACGCTGCAACCAACGGTACACATTGGCATCATAGGGTATTTCACCGCCTGGAAAAATATACTTCATGGTGAATGGTGAGGGCGGGCTTGGCTCGTGCTCGACAATGGTGTGGAGAAGGAAACGCCCACCATCCGCTAAACGATCATACATTGCCCGGCAAAACTTCCGGCCGTACCAATGACCCACGTGCTCGAATTGGCCGACCGAGGCTATTTTGTCAAACACCGATGGTAGTCCCCTAAGCTCACGCCAATCTGTCAGATAAATCATGCAACGGTCTTTCAAACCACGACGAACAATTTCGCGCTGTACCCACTCGAACTGGCCAGGCGACAGTGTGATACCGTAGCCTTTTACGCCGTAGTGCTCGACGGCATGAAACAACAGCGCACCCCGGCCGCAACCGACGTCAAGAAAGTCGTCATCAGGTTGCAGGTCAAGCTTGCGACATGCGCCATCAATCTTGGCACGCTGAGCTTCGGCTAAAGACTCACGCCCCCAACGCGCAAAATAGGCGCATGAATAACAACCTGTTTCGTCAAGCATGTGGCTATACAGCTCCTGAGGGTGGTCATAGTGAGCCGGTATTTGCCGACGCGCCCGCGACGGGGTATTGGCATTAAACCACGATTTAAGCGCCCACCACCCGAGGCTTGGCCAAGCCCGAAGCTTAGCCCTAGTGGTAAAGCTGGTTCCAAAGTAAACACGGATAACATCGCGCAAGTCAGCTGGCTGACCGTCAATGCCATAAACTTCTATCTCGCCAGCCATGTACCCCTCGCCAAACCCAAGCTCCGGATTAAGCTGCATGGCCCGCAACGCCTGAGGGCTGTGAAAGAGAATAGTGAACTGTGAGAACTGACCTTCACGTCCAACATGCTCAAGGCTATCATCCCAGTCGTATCTCAAGTTGAAACCAACTTGGGTCGCGTCTATACCCAGGCTATTTTTCATGATTTTTACTCCTTATTAAATGACTATTTTGTTGACTTTTGCTGACAACTTAACGCCAAAATCGACAACTGTCAATAACAGCCGCCGACAAATAACTCCAAATCAAAAAACCGCTCTTTGGGAACGGCTATGGATTCAGGTGCTAGTGGTTTTGCGATTGGCGGTTTTGCAGCACCAGGTAGGGATAACCCCGCAGGTCTTCGGGCCCCACTTTTACCTTAATCTCCGCGAGAATGCCATACAGATAGTCCCGGCCGTCTTTCGGGTTATCATAATGCCGCATAGCCTCAAGCTCAATAAAAGGGCCAAGCCCCGCCACCTCATCAATCGCTATTTCAACGTCTTTGTATTCCCAAGTACTACGTGTCTTTTCCACTACGATTATTTCTTTGAAGTTGAGACTGGCTAGTATCTTCTTTAAGGCTTCACCGTCAGTGATTGAGGTTTGGAATTCGTCGCAGTAATCAGTCTGCTTTGTATTTTCAGGATAAAAATGTTTATAGGTCAACTGCACTCCCCTGGTTGTTTCGCGTAACCGCAGCCATTCGTAGGGATAAGTATAATCCAAAAAGTTCCGGTGCGCCGGAATATAGTAGGTGTCCTTTTGGCGGTCAGCTTGCTTTTGGGGCTTAGCCTGAGCATTCAAAAAAGCCACCTCTGCCGGCACATCGCGCAACGGAAACTTTAACTCAATTTCCATATCCTTAGCCATAGCATCTATAATTGAAGAAAATTCGACTGTCTTAGGTCAAGTGGAGGGGCTACCTTAGATACTTCTGCTTGACGGCTTTATGTTCCTCAAAAGTCTTAGAGTAAATAACCTGGCCGTCCTTGGTGGTGAGAAAGTACCAATACTGGTTCGGCGTCGGCTGCATCACAGCCCTTAAAGCCGACTCGCCGGGGTTGCTGATGGGCCCAGGCGGCAGGCCGCGATAACGGTAAGTGTTGTAAGGAGAATTTAATTTAAGATCATCAACACTTACCGCCGGAGTCTTTTTGCCAGTGATGTAGTTAATAGTTGAATCAGCCTCCAACCCGCGGCCGACTTTTAAGCGCCGCCAAAAAATATCAGCCACCAAGGCGCGATCCTGGGCGCTTGATACTTCACGCTCCACGATACTGGCTAGGGTGACAATGGCGTGCACGCTGTGCCCTTGGCGTGATCCGGCCTCAAGCCAGAGGGGGCTAAACTTACGTTTAAAATTAATAAGCATCTTGGTTACTAAATCAAGACTCTCGGCATCATGATAAAGACGATAGGTATCAGGGAAAAGATATCCCTCCAAAGAAGCGGCGGCCGGCTTGGAGGCAAAAAGTTTAGCGTCAATCTCCTGTAGCGCACCGCTCATACTGCCGATACTGCCGGTTAACGTCAAAAAGTTCACGGCATCGTTAAAACCGACGCGCGACAAATAATCCGCCATCTGTTGTCTGGTCCAACCCTCCACCAAAGTGACTGTTATTTCGCTCGAAGGTGGAGCGGCCCCTGTCAGCCAGCGAACCAGGTTGATCAGGTTAGTACCGGCTGATAAGCGGTACTCGCCGGCCACAAAGCGCTTCTCCGTACCGGTAAACCAAACCCAAATCTCAAACCAAAAACCACTGCGGATAAAATTAGCCGCCCTAAGGTTAAGCTCAATCTCTTTAACGCTCTGACCAGAACTTATAACAAAAGATTTAACTTGATCTCCTCGCCCGACTGGCACCACCAACTGCCAAATTAAAAACACTGACAACAAAACGACAGCGCTTATTATGACGAGGCCGGTTCTAAACCATAGTCGGAAGGAAATTTTAGGTTTGAGGAAAGAGAACATAATATAAATCCCAAATCCAAATGACAAATGTCAAATCAAATCCAAAATCTAAATGCTTTAATCATTAGGTCGTTTGACATTGATTTGGCATTTGAGCTTTGACATTTAGATTTCTCACTAGAGATATTTTTTCATACCTCTGGCCTTAAGCTCCGTCACCAAATGCTTAACATCTTGTGTTCTGGCACGCGGGCAAACCAGCAAAGCGTCCCCGGTGTCAATAATGACGTGATCTCTCACACCTACCGTAGCTACCAGCTTACCAGCCAGGGAATAAACTAAATTGCCGCCCGAGGCAATACTAACGTAACGGCCCTTGGAAACGTTGCTGCCTTTGGGATTAGCTAAAATATCATAAACGGTCCGCCAGTGCCCGACATCAGCCCAGCCAAATTCCGCCGGCAGGACTGCCAACTCACGAGCCCGCTCGACTACGGCATAATCCAGCGACAAGGCCGGCAGGCAGGAAAATTTCTTGTTGCCCACTCGCCACTCGCCGCTTCCTGATCGGCGAATGTCCAACCGCCCGAGCCCTCGCTGTAACCTGGGAGCATACTGGCGATAAAGCTTAAGCAGGGCTTGGGGGTAAAACATAAATAAACCTGAATTCCAAAGATATTTCCAGGAACGGACATAGCTTTTAGCCCTAGCTAGAGACGGCTTTTCGGTAAATCGCTCTACGGCAAACACTTGGCTGCTCCCCACCCGTCGCAAGATTGAACCGAGCTTAATATAACCATAACCAGTTTCGGGGTAAGTTGGTTTGACACCCAACAACAGTAACCGGTGTGGTAGGGCACGAACTATTCGTTCGCCTAAATTTAGAGTACGGCAGTAAGCTTGACTGTCAGCAACGTGATGATCGCTGTTGACAGTTACCACCACTTCATTGGGATGCTGTCGTGCCAGCACCAAACAGGCCAAACCTATGGCCGCCGCCGTATTTCTAGACTGCGGTTCAACAATAATAGTACGTGGTTTGAGTTGTGGCAGTTGACGTCGTACTTCTGCCAAGTGCGCGGCAGTGGTAGAGACAAAAATATCCCTGGCCGCAAATCTATACCGCAGCCGCCGCCAGGTATGCTGCAGCATGGTCGAAGCGTCAAGCCAGGGCTGCACCTGCTTTGGTTTAGCCTGACGCGACAAGGGCCAAAGCCTGGTACCGCTACCGCCGGCTAAAATTAAAAATTTCATAAGGGCTCTTGTTTTAACTCACTCCGCCCAACTCTGGCGACAATAGCCTCGACACAATCCGATACTCGGCCCTGCTCAATTAAATCGCGCAAGGTGGCGTCTTTCATATCAGAAATAAGTGGGCTATAACGCTCAGCATAAGCTAACACCTCGCCCTCATCCTTAGCCCCGAGCTCCTTAAAGACAGCCAAGCGAACTTCGTTCCATACCTTAAGATGCTTGTTCTGCCACTCACTAATATCAGCAGCTAGGCTCAAATCATCATTAATGATTTCATTCATATCACTATTGTAACTCAAGCCAAAATTTAAGCCTAATAGCAATTTATTCGCCAGCTACTTTACCGCTCAATAATGGCACAAACACAAATCCCGGGTAGTGCTGCTCTTTGAAACCTTCGGACGTCCGCTCACGCAAGATAATATCTTGAGGATACTCCCCCACCGGGGCTACTAGGCGGCCGTTTAAACCAAGCTGCGGCGACAACTCCGGCGGTAAAGCCACAGCGGCCGCCGAGACCAGAATCCGGTCAAACTCACCGCCGTCAGAATAACCCAGACCGCCATCAGCATGCAGCAACTCAAGCCAAGAAAAATGATAACGCTCTGTGTTCTTTTTAGCCTGTTGTACCAAGGGAGCTATTCTTTCCAGGGCAATTACCTCTCCCCGCTCACCCACCACTTGGGCCAACAAGGCCGCTACATAGCCAGAACCAGCACCAATTTCCAGCACTCGCTGTCCTGGCTCTGGCCGCAATAACTCCAGCATAAAAGCCACGGTCGAGGGCTGTGAAATGGTTTGCCCCAAGCCAATGGGCAGCGGCTCGTCAGCATAAGCCTGCGGCCGCAGCTTCGCAGGTACAAAATCAGCCCTGCTGACCTGACGCCAGGCCCGCACTAAAAACTTTGACTTGAGCACGCCGGAATTTACCAAATAATCAACCAACTCATCGTTATTTTTAAAACTACCCATAATAACCTTAGTCACGGTTAAACTATTAACCTCCTGGTACTAATCGGCACTCTCTTAGTTGGGGCAGAAATCAGTTGCCATATTCTGCTTAACTCAGTGGTAAAAAAACCAAAAATCAGGCCAATCACAGCACCGGCTAAAACATCAAGCGGATAATGAACCCCCACCACTACCCGGCCCAGAGCCACCGCGGCGGCTACCAGATAAGCCCACCACCAGGAACGGCGATGCCTGACAAGCAAATAAGCCAGAAAGAAAGCTAGGGCCGCGTGTTCAGAAGGAAATGATTTGTCTATCAGCGGTTTGCCAACCAGTAAGTTAAAGGTGGCTTCCGTCGCAAAGGGTCGGGGCCGGAACCACCATAGTGATACCACACTATTGGTCAAATATAATGCCCCAGCCCCCACGGCAGACACTAAAAGCTCTAGAATGTCCTGGTGTCTGGCCCAAATAAAAGCTACCAGGTACCAGGCTAACAACAACCAAACCACTACTTCAGCTGTAAATACCCCCACTACCCCTACCAGCGGCCAGTGACTGGAAAGATTATTCAACAAATGAAACAGATAGACGTCTAATGACATACAAATACTATAACACCAAAAACAGAGTTGTGGTAATTTAAAATGCAAAAATCAAAATGAAAAATGATAATGCCAAATTAAAACTCAAAATTTTACATTTTGATTTTTAAATTTTGCATTATTTTTGACAATGCGGGCAAAAGTTGGTACCGCGACCAGCCACCACTGTTCTCTTAATAGTCCGGCCGCAACGGCGACAAGGGCTGCCGGCGCGTCCATAAACCAAACGGCGAGGCCAATAAGTACCGGTTCTGCCCAGCCCATCTACATAATTAGAAAATGAAGTGCCGCGGCTGTGCACCGCACGTTTCAACACCTGCCGAATAGCACGATAAAGTTTGGCTGCTTGGACCTGAGTCAACCTGCCAACCCGGCGACTGGGGCTAAGGCCGGCCACAAACAAACTCTCATCAGCATAAATGTTGCCGATACCGGCCACCACCTGCTGATTCAGCAAAGCGGCTTTAATCGTACTGCGGCGGCGGCGCTGGAGCTCGGCCCTCAAGCCAGATAGAGAGAAATCAACGCTCAGCGGCTCCGGACCATAAGAACTAAAATGCTGAACTAAAGCCGAGGTAGGCAACAATTTAAAATAGCCGAATTGTCTGACGTCATTAAAATACAAACGCGAGCCGCCTGACAAATCAATAGTAATATGGGTGTAACGATTCGGCACACTGGCCACGCCGACAATAGGATGTCCGCCGCCACTCAATTTACCCAGGTGCGAACGCCAAATCAATTGACCGGTCATCTTAAGATGAATAATAAGAGTGTAGCCAGAAGACAGGTCAAACAATAAAAGTTTTGCCCGGCGCCGAACAGAACGGATAGTAGCACCCACCAGATGCTGGCGTAAAAAGGTTAGCGGATTATGAAGCAGACGCGGCTTGGTCACCCTGATAGACAAAATGCGCTTCTTTTTTAGAACTTTGTGTAAATCATCAACTATGGTTTGCACCTCAGGCAACTCGGGCATACTTTAACTTGTAGCTAATTGCTCTACTCGTTCTGTTTTAAAACGAGAAAAAATTATGAGCGACACAACTAAGAACGGCACTAAGGTAAGAAGCGCCAAACGTTGGCTGCCAGTGAATGAAGAAACAGCCCCAAATAATACTGGGGCTATGGTGGCGGAAACCTTACCAGTAAGGGCGGTAAAACCAAAAAACTCGGCTCTACGTTCAAGCGGTATAAGCTTACTAAACCAGGAGCGTACCACTGATTGACTAGGGCCTATTACCAAACCACCCAAGGTCGCCGTTATATAAAACCCTAATTTGGAACTTACCACTAACAAAAAAGCTATTGCTATAAGCCACCCAGTAATACTTACCGCCACCACACGACGCGGGCCAAATTTATCTTCTAACCATCCTCCTAAAATAGTGGCTGGAAAGGCTACCACCTGAACTATAATAAATATTACGACTATTTCCCTGATTGACAATCCTAGACTTGAACGAGCAAATAAAGGAATAAAAGCGAAAATAGTCACCAAAGCGTCAGTTAACAAAAAATATGCCACTAAAAACCAAAGCAAGGAGCCCTTAGTTTGTAATTCGCTTAATGTTCGTTTAGTACGTTGTATGACTTGATATATTATTTGATACCAGTTATGTGAAGTAGGTGCGACAAACTTATCACGAATAAATAAAAATGATGGTATGGCGAAAAATAAAAACCACAGTGCAGCTATAGGAAAGGTTAAACGATACAAATTTTCTAATTCTCCGCTATATCCTTCGCCATAAAGTGGCTTTAAAACTAATATAACTACTATGCCGCCAATATATCCCAAACCCCAACCTAAACCAGATATGCGCCCTCGCGTGATTTCTGAGGATACCGATATCAATAATGTATCATAAAGTACGGTAGATAACTCATAGAATAAATTAGCTGTTACAAAAATTATGGCAGTTATAAATAATCTTCCTGCGCCGCTTAAATAAAGAAGTAAAGTAGCGCCTATGGTAATTAAAGAACAAATCACAAACTTGCGATGACGTCTTCCATCATAATCAGCCAATGCCCCAACCAGTGGTGAAATTAAACCGCTTAATAATACCGAGCCTCCTACCAACAAACCCCAATAAAAATCCCCTCGTTCATTACCTGCTACCACTTCCTTAAAATATAAGGGGAAAACAAGACTTACTATCAATATAAAATAAGCTGAATTGGCAAAATCAAATAAGGCCCAGGATAAAGTGGGTCTTAATTTCGTATCTGGTAAAAATCTAGTTAACCAATACATCTGTTGGCTATAGGCTAAATTAAGCTTTGGCCCGTCATTTCCGCCGCCTTGGGTAAGCCCAGGATTTTAAGCATAGTCGGCGCCACATCGGCCAACACCCCGGCTGGAGTAAATTGCGATAAATCGTCAGTGGCCGGAGAGCCTGCGGCTGACTTATACTCAAATTGCCGCCCAACTATAATAAAAGGTACTGGCGTATTAGAGTGCTCCTTGTCGATACTGCCGGTTTGCAGGTTAATCAGGCCCTCGGCATTGCCGTGATCGGCGGTGATAAGCACAACCCCGCCGCGCTCCAGGGTGGCCGCCACTATTTCACCCAGACATTCATCAATTACTTCCACCGCCTTAATAGTAGCCGGTAAGTTACCAGTATGCGCTACCATATCAGCGTTGGCAAAATTCACAATACTGACATCATACTTACCAATCTGTATCTCCTGCAACAGCCGATCGGTGATAGCCCGAGTAGACATGGCCGGCTTCTGATCATAGGATGGCACCACCAGCGACGGTATCAAAACATGATCTTCGCCCTCGTAGGCCTGTTCGCGTCCACCGTTGAAAAAATAAGTCACGTGGGCATATTTCTCAGTCTCAGCCAAATGAAGCTGCTTTAGTCCGGCCTCAGACAAAACGCGGGCCAAAGGATAGCTAACAACCTCGGGCGGCCAAGCCACCTCCACCGGTAATTCTCTTTCATACTCCGTCATAGTGACAAAATGCAAACGCTCCAGCTGACGTCGAGTAAATTTGCTGAACCCCGGTAAAACGAAAGAATGGGTCAGCTGACGGGCCCGATCGGACCGAAAATTGAAAAAAACAACCACGTCTCCATCAGCTACTCGCCCGACTGGTGAGCCAGTCTTGTCTACTATGACTGTCGGCACTACCTCTTCGTCAAACACCTTGGCGGCATAAGAACTGGTCACCGCCTCAGAGACCGACGAAGCTGGCTTGCCCTTACCTTCAACCATACAGTCGTAGGCTGCTTGTATGCGATCCCAGTGATTGTCGCGATCCATGGCGTAAAACCTACCCATCAGGGTGGCTATCCGACCCAAACCCAAGGCTCGTAATTTGTCTTCCAGTTCGCTCAAGAATCTCTGCCCCGAATTAAAGGGCGTATCCCTACCGTCCAGAATAGCGTGCACCAGCAGGCGATCCACCTCTAAGGTCTTAGCCAATTCCAACAAAGCGTAAAGGTGATCAATAGAACTGTGAACGCCACCCGAACTGGCTAGACCAACTAAATGCAAGCTGGAGCCTCGCTCCTTGACTAACTGACAGGCGCGCCTGAGAACCTCATTAGAAAAAAACGTTCGGTCAATAATGGCGCGGGTAATACGCGGCAAATCCTGATAAAGAATCTTGCCCGCTCCCAGGGTGAGGTGACCGACTTCGCTGTTGCCAATTTCGCCCCAGGGCAAACCCACCGCTTCCCCGCCAGCCTGAAGTGTAAAGGTTGGATAGGTAGTGATTAATTTATGGAAGACTGGCGTCTGAGCCAAAGTGATGGCATTACCTCGTGAAGGCGGAGCTACGCCCCAACCGTCTAAAATCACAAGCACCACTGGCTTCGGCCGCTCAACTGACTGTTCTGTCATTATGTTTTAACTAAACTTGAATCAAAGTAAACCTTGCCTGGTCATGGCGCGCGGTTTGGGCAAGCCCAACAAACTCAAAATGGTCGGTGCTACGTCACCCAAGACGCCGCTACGCCGGACAAATGATTTACCGCGCCAGGCGGGATGATACAACAAACAAGGCACAGGATTTTTGGAATGCTCAGTGTCGATTTCGCCCGTGGCGGGATTGAGCGTTTCCTCAACATTACCATGATCAGCCGTCACCAGCATGGCCCCGCCAAGTTTATGAACCAGGCCGCCAATTTGGGCTAGACAACCGTCAACTACTTCCATGGCTTTAATACAGGCGCGCAGGTTGCCAGTATGTCCGATCATATCAGGATTGGCAAAATTGACCCCAATGAAATCATACCGGCGCTTAGCCAGCGCCTGGTTCACGACCCGGGTGATGGCCAAGGCCGACATAGCCGGCCTAAGGTCATAAGAAGCCACGTTGGGCGACGGCACTACTAGCCTATCTTCGCCACCTACCGGATGATCATAGCCGCCATTAAAAAAATACGTGATATGGGCGAATTTTTCGCTTTCCGCCACGTACAGCTGGCGTAAATCCTTCAAAACCATAGGCAAGGTGTCCACCAAATCACGACTAGGGAAAGATGTTAGAATTGAACCAAGGTCAGGACCAAAATCAGTCAAAGCCACAAAGCATAAATCCTTAAGCAGCTTTTGACGCTTGAAGGCTCCGGGGTTTAATTCCTCAAAACGTTTCTGCGCAAAAGGTTTGGCTAGCTGCCTTGCCCGATCAGACCGCAGATTCCAATAAACCACCACATCATCAGGCTGAATAATACCCAAAGGATGATGTTTTTTGTCTGTAATGACGGTTGGGCTGACAAATTCGTCGCTTTCGCCTCGGTTGTAAGCATGGCGCACCGCCTCTTCGGGCGAGGTATCAGTCATACCCTTACCCTGGGTTAATAAATCATAAGTGCGCCCGGTGCGCGACCATTCTTTCTTACGATCCATGGCATAAAAACGACCGGTGACTGAAGCTATAATTTCGCCATTACGAAAACGCTTGCGTGCCTCCGTGATGAACTTAAGGGCGTCATACTTGGGCGAATCACGACCATCAGTAAAAAAATGAATATACACCTGTGAAATTTTCTGCTGCTGGGCGAATTTTAACAGGGCAAAAAAATGGTCGGGCGAAGAATGCCCGCTATTATAATTAGACAATAACCCCATCATATGCCACTGCGAATGATGGCGCTTGAGGTGGGCGGCCGCTGACAGTAAAGCCGTATTCTTGAAAAAAGTACCATCTTTAATGGACCGGGAAATAACTACCGATTCTTGTTCTACAATCCGCCCGGCACCTAAATTAAGGTGGCCGGCTTCGGAATTACCGTCCTGTTCGTGTGGTAGGCCGACAAATGTGCCGTGAGCCCCCAGTAGTGCTGAGGAATAATTATGGTGCAACTCATGCAAGAACGGGGTCCGGGCCTTGGCTGTTGGGTCGTCAACTTGGCCCGGCTTAGTTACGCCCCAACCGTCCAAAATAGCCAAGACAAAAGGCAGGCTGGCTGACTGTCCTTGGGAAAATTTTCTTACGTTAGCTACAGTACGTCGCACCGATGACACAAATAGTTATGAATTAAGGACGGATTAAATCGCTCCTAATCCTCATTGGCTCTACTTAGCCAACTCTTGGGCAATATCCATCAGTCTGTTGTACTTAGCTACCCGCTCACCCCGCGAAGGCGCACCGGCTTTAAGGTATGGCGCGCCCACGGCTACAGCCAAGTCAGCAATCGTGGTATCCATAGTTTCGCCCGAACGATGAGAAACCACCACCTTATAGCCATGCGACTGCGCCAACCTGACCGCACTAATGGTTTCGGACAAGGTGCCTATTTGATTGGGCTTAATCAAAATCGCATTAGCGGCGCCAAACTCAAAGCCAAGCTTAAGGCGATCCTCATTAGTCACAAACAAATCATCGCCCACCAACATAAGCTTCTGCCCCAAACTTTGAGTCAATTCTTGCCAACCGCGCCAATCATCTTGAGCCAGGCCATCCTCTATAGAAATCAAAGGATAATCTTTAAGCCAAGACTGATAAACCTTAACCATGTCGCCTGAACTGTATTCCTTACCCTCAAACTGGTAATGCCCATGGCGAAAGAACTCCGAAGCCGCCACGTCCAGCGCCAACGATACATCAGTCCCTGGTTTATAACCAGCCTCAGTAATAGCCTTTATCAACAAATCTAAAGCCTCGCTATTAGACTTAAGTTGCGGCGCATAACCGCCTTCATTCCCCACGTCAGTATCCATATTTTTTTTCTTCAACACTCGGCCCAAGGCATGAAATACTTCTGAGCCAACGCGTACCCAGGCCGCTACCGGGCTGGCGTCATTGTTAGTGGCCACGTGAGGTACAATCATAAATTCCTGTACATCCAATCCCGAATTAGCATGTCGGCCGCCGTTTAAAATATTCATCAGAGGTTGGGGCAAGTGAGGAGAAATTTTTGGTAAGTTGAATTTTTCTTGCAGATAACGATAAAGTGGCAAGCCAGTGGCTTTAGCCGCCGTTTGCGCTGTTGCTAACGACACGCCCAAAATAGCGTTAGCTCCCAAACGATGCTTATTCGAAGTACCGTCAAGCTCACGCAGGGCCGTATCTAGGCCCGGCTGATCCTCAACGTCCCTGCCGACCACACCCTGCCTAATCTCGCCTATCACATTGGCCACGGCCTTGAGCACACCCTTGCCATCATAACGCTTTTTATCGCCGTCTCTCAACTCATACGCCTCGTGTACGCCAGTTGAGGCGCCAGCCGGCACCGAAGCGGTGGCCGTCACCCCGCTAGAAGTAGTCAAAGTTACTTCCACTGTAGGCTCCCCCCGCGAATCAAGAATCTCGCGGGCCGCTACGTCCTTAATTGTATTTTTAGGCATAAGCTATGATCAAAAAAAGAAAAATCAACCGGTCTAAAATTTATTATTTTGACTTGCGGCGGCGGGCGTAATAACCAAGCGCCGCCAAGCCGGGCAATTTGGCGCCGGCTAAAAAGGCCAACATGGCGCCCCCCGCTAAAGATACATGATCTACCCACATTTTTTTTTGATGGAAAAAAGCAACTGTGTCACCGCCGCCAACCACCACAAAAGCCGGCCCCCGGGCATGAGCCGCCGCCACGCTAGCTAGAGCCTCAGTAGCGTGCCGCCATTGAGGCTGCTCCGCCCGACCCAGCGTGCCGCTCCAAAAAATCGTTTGCGCCG
The DNA here is from genome assembly GCA_016217875.1 of Candidatus Kerfeldbacteria bacterium. GTDB lineage: Bacteria > Patescibacteriota > Patescibacteriia > Veblenbacterales > UBA10138 > JACRFN01. Next base: position 2,376 of record JACRFN010000121.1, on the reverse strand, counting down.
ACTTAACATAAGGCGCATAAAGTTGGGTGGTTTTTGTGCCTATGTCAAAAATGCTTTCGTTGGCCTTAATCTCACTTACCTTGCGCCACCTGGCTTCTTTTGGCTTGGTTGAAGTATTGTCAACAATCACATCAACCGGCAAAATAATTTTCTTGCCGGCTTGGCGCAATAACGCGCGAGCCGTGCTCACTACTTTTTTATCAAGCAAAGACTGACCTACTTTATAACCTTTGGCTGCTAAAAAAGTATTGGCTACCGCGCCGCCGGTAAGCACGGCGGACGCGCGGGGAAGCAGTTTGGCAATTACCGGCAGTTTATCCGCTACCTTAGCGCCGCCGACAATGACCACTACCGATTTTTTACCGTGACGACGCACTTTATCCAAAGCCTCGACTTCGGCCGCCAGGTGGAACCCGGCATATGAGGGAAGCTTACTGGTGATACCGACCAAAGAAGCGGCTCGGCGATGCGACACAGAAAATGCTTCATTAACATATAAATCAGCCATCTGAGCTAGTTGGTTTGCTAGGGCTGTATTATTACTCTCTTCACCCGCCTCAAAACGAATATTTTCCAACAATACTGGGGCTTGCGCTGCGGCCCGTCGGATGGCCTGAGCGCCAACCTTAAGCGACAACACCTTTACCGGTTGGCGCAACAACTTACCAAGTAGGTAACCAATGGGCTTAAGCGACAAGCTGGCTACTGTTTTGCCTGCGGGCCGGCCCAAATGGCCAACTATCACTATCTTGGCGCCACGTCTTTCCAACCAACGCAGCGTGGGCAAAGCGGCTTGCAAACGGCTATCATCAACTACTTTCTTGCCGGCCATCGGCACGTTGGTATCTAGCCGTACCAAGGCTGTTTTACCACTGGGCTTGCTAATTTCAGAAATTAGACGGTAAGGCATATATCTAATCTACAGTATAGGCTAAAATCTAATAAAAAACGAGGCCTCAGCTGGTCTGGGGTTCACTAAATTAGAACTAAATCCAAAGAGAAAGCTTAGCCCGGCGAACTCTACGGGGGTATTGTTTAAAAAATCCATAAACGCCAAAAGGATCACGCCAGTCCACCCGCCTGCCGGCGGCTGGCTTGCCAAACTCCTCAAAATGCAAATGCGCGCCGTCCCAAGACGGAAAATAGCGCGGGTCAGGTCGGCGCGGATAATCACTGTAACCCCAGGTGCAACCCTGATCCCCGCACCAGCCAATCACCTGCCCGGCCCGTACCCGTTTGCCTCGCCGTACAAATTCGCTAGGGCGTAAACTAAAAAGCCTGCTCTTCAGATTGGGAAATTTACCGGTTGGCCTAACATGAGGCAAGGCTGGTGAGGCTTTTTGCAGGTGGCCATAAAGCGTGCCGCGTTTTAGCCCAGGATTCCATATCACCACCAAGTAACCCAAACCGAAACCTACCGGTTTACCTTGATACATCAGGTCGCGCCCGCGGTAGCGGCGGATATTGTGCTGGTAGCTTGCCAGCGCGTAACCCGAGTGAGCCGCCAGTATGGATGTACCACGGCGTAAGCGAAAATCAATGCCCCCATGTTTTTTATAATGGTGAATGCCGTGCTCCTCGGCAGAATAATACCAGCCCTCTTCCACAAAAAAACGGCTCCCCCGAAACGGCAGGTGGAGATAACGATTAACTTTTCTTTGCTGTAAGACCATAATGGTTCACAATCAAACGTGCTGCCTCCGCTGGTGAGGTGCGTGTCGTATCAATAGTCAAACTCTCAGCAAATGGTACTGGCGTTTTAAAGTCGTGTTCACGCAATACGCTAGCCAAAAATTTACGGGACGTTATCTTATCGTGCCGCCGTCTGAAGACGTCAGTCACTCGTCGCATCAGTTCAACCCGACTACATTTAAGCCTAACTAAAAATATCTTCCCGCCAGCACGCTGAACTGTTCTTAAATATGCACGTACACGTGCACGATCATGCTTGTCGCAGTATGCTATGGTCATTATCAAACCGTGAACACGATGTTTGATAGCCAGCCGTAAAAATTCACCGCGATACTTTTCCACGTAACGTCGGTACTGCGGCGTGCCCCAATCAAATAACGTGAGAACCAGATCAACTGTCAGTTGATTGTGTAAATTGCGGTACCCAATGAGCTTAGTGAGCTCTTTAGCCACCGTCAACTTACCTACCGCCGGCGGCCCATAAATGAATATCAGTTTCATTCTCTATATTCTCTATGACAATCGTCCCACCAACTCCACCAATCGGTTAGCATAGCCCCACTCGTTGTCATACCAACCAATCACTTTAACCAAATTACCGCCGACCACCTGGGTCAACGACAAATCCACAATGGCCGAGGCAGAATTGCCAATAAAATCAGACGACACTAAAGGCCGAGTGGT
>JACRFN010000122.1 GCA_016217875.1 Candidatus Kerfeldbacteria bacterium | reverse complement strand
TGGAATATCGTTTCAATCACTGGAAAGAAAACATATTCAAAAGATTCCTCGATATCTATTTTGGTTACGTTTCCGACTAATTACCTTCATTATTCTTAATTCTTAATTCAAATCTTATGTTTTGGGGAAGTATACTTATTATTTTTGGTTTTGCCTTTTTACTCAAGAATCTAGGGATTATTACCAGTGGAGTATGGGAGGTAGCTTGGCCTTTATTGCTGATGGTTTTGGGCGTGTCACTGCTGAGCCACAGCAAGAGTCGCCTGGTGCATCTGCCCTGGTGCGGCTGCAGTGAATGCCGTAAGACAAACTAGTTTAATTTAGTCAGGCTTTTATGTGGTTTAGGCCATGGCGTCATTTAATGCTGGCACTAGGTATAGGCTGTATATCAGTGGGTGTTTTAGGCTTGGCCGTTTACTTAGTCAGCCCGTCCGCCAGCTGGCGGATTCGGCCGGCGGTTGATTCTTCGCCCCGGGCCCCGGCCGCCGAGCCTTCTATTTCACCTGCCGCCTTGCTGGCGGCTTACGAGGCTCGACATCAGGCGGTAGTTGAACGATTGCGCCCGTTACTGGAACGTAAACTTTCGACCGAGGATATACCTGCCCTTAATTCTGCTCGTGATGAGCTCGTGGCTCTGATGGTGCCGTCAGAGAGGCGAGCCCAGCATTTACAGTTGGTGCTTAAACTGGCTTTACTTAATGAACTGCTCCAACCGACGCGCCTGACTATAGCTTCTAGCCGCGGCGCACCCACGGTGGCCGGCGCGCAACGTGAATTGGTTAAGCTGGTGGCTAGCACTGTCCAGCCTTAGGTTTAAGGATATGTCGTTTCAGAGTTGGCTCAAACAAGAGCGGCTTTTAAGCAGCGGGAAAGTCCCATTCTTTTCTTGGTTTGTTAGCCGTAGGCCTCGGGCTTGGTTGGAGCCTGCTGTTTTAACCGCCTTAGCCTTAGTGCCTTTTGGCGCTGTGTGGTGGCAGCCTTTCCTGTTATCGTATGCCATTTTGATATTGGGACTGGCTGTGTCGCTGACTGCTTGGTGGACATGGGAGCGTGGGGCGTCATTTTTAGGCTGGTTAGCTTGGCTGTTTATGCTGACTTTGTATTGGAGCAGCAGTTTTTTATTTTGGTTATTTTTAGAAACCACTTTAGTTCGCATATTTTTGCTGGTGGCGGTAGTGGCTGTCGCCTGGTGGTATTTGGTCGACTGGCGACAGCACCGCTATGCACTAAGTGTCAGTCAGCGTGGAGGCGGGCAATTGTCCAGCGTGGCCGTAGGCTTTATTTCCGCCCTGGCTTTAGGCAGCGCCGCTCAGGGCTTGATTGTTTTCCTTGACGCTCCCTTGTGGCTGTTGCTCTTGGGATGTTATTTGCCTTTAGTCCTGTCGTTTATATCCTTGGTTTATATAAATGGTTGGAGTGTCAGACAGGCTTGGATCTACTATCTGACGTCCGCCGCTGTCTTGCTGCAGGTATTTATAGTGTCTACTTGGTGGCCCACCAGCTTGTATGCCGTCGGTTTTGTCATGGCTACGGTTTACGCTGCCTTAGGGTTGGCTTTGCGTCAGGAGGCGCAGGGTTTTATTAACCGTCGCAGTTTCAGCCGGGAATTATTAATATTAGCGGTGGCTCTATCGGTCGTTTTAGCCACTGCTCCTTGGTATTAGGCATTAGTTTATCCGTCGCCTGTAGGCCAAAACCTATGCCCCGTAATACAACCCGGTACGAGAACCGTCGTTCCGTACCGGACTCCGCTCCCTCCGTTCGCTCCGCTTCGCCCGCCCTTGTCATTCCTATGAACAACACCAGAGTATTAATCATACAGTCGAAGCCTAGCCCCGTAGTGAGCCGATGGACATCGGCTCTACTACGGGGTTGATATACTGGGTATGCCCCGTAATACAACTTCGCTAAGGCTCGCATTCGCCAAAATTATCAGGTAACTACCTTATGTTAAATCAATCTCTAATAATTAACTTACGACTTTCTATCTCGCCTAGTTTTGGCGAGCGAAGTTGATAT
>JACRFN010000120.1 GCA_016217875.1 Candidatus Kerfeldbacteria bacterium | reverse complement strand
CAGACCGCAAAGCCGAGTTGGCCAGTCTAAAAAGTCTGTCAGGCGGGCTGGCTCGTACCTTGGTTGATGCCCATGCGGCTTCTCTTGAGCGGGTCAATGAACTGGCCCAAAGGCTGGGCGCGGCAGTCAAAAATCTACTGAGCGGCGAATCCGAGCGTCTTAGGGCCGCCGCTCGCCTGACTAAAAATTATGACCCCAACGCAGCGCTTCGTCGCGGCTACGCTATCGTCAGTAAAAACGGACATCATGTCGGTAATGTCGCCGGTTTGAAAATCGGTGACAAACTGGCCATTAAGTTAAGTGGTGGTACAATAAGTTCAAAGGTGCAACAGGTAAAAACAGATGCCCGCTAAACCTCCAAAACCCCAAAAAAATTATCGCCAGCTATCGGCTGAGTTAAGTGATGTTTTAGACTGGTTCGATAGCGAAGAAGTAGACCTAGATGAGGCCCTGGCTAAATATAAAGAAGCCATGAAGCTCATCAAACAAATGGAAACATACCTAAAATCCGCCGAAAATAAAATACGTGAAATATCAGCGAGTTCTTCAAAGTGACCTGGCTATGGGTAAGCGTTTTTAGTCTGATTTTTTTGTTCGGTTTTGTGGTGATGTTCGGCGCACCGTATGTTCCAACGCTTAAAAGCCAGCAAGAAATCGCCATCGAGCTACTTAAACTTAAACCGGGCCAAGTTTTTTACGATTTAGGCTGCGGCGACGGCCGGCTGCTCAAGGCCGCCGCGCAACAGGGGATAGACGCGGTAGGTTATGAGATAAACCCTCTGTTGGCCGTTATTTCATGGCTGCGCACCCGCCGCTGCAAGGGTCACGTAAAAATTGTCTGCGGCAATTTTTGGCGGGCCAATATATCCGATGCCGACGGTGTCTTTGTATTTTTGGTAGAGCGCCACATGAAACGGCTGGATAAATTCCTTAATAGGCAACTCAAGCAGCGTAAAGTCCAGGTAGCCAGCTATGGCTTTCAGATTCCTGGTCATAAACTGGCGGCCCAGCGCGGCGCGATGTTCTTGTACGAATACTAGCTTTTGGGTTACCATAAGCTTAATATTATGGACCCACAACCTTCTGCCTATCTGCCGCCCAAATCGTCTCGCAAGTCGTTAGCAGCAATTATCGTTTTAGCTGTGCTTTTAGTAGCGTCACTGGTGTTTGGCTATTCTTCTTACACCAAAGGCCAAGACTACAAGAATAATTCCGATGAAAAATCGGCGGTTGCCGTAGAGGCCGCTAAAAAAGCCCAGGCGGCCGAACTCCAGGTCAGTTATGACGAGCAGTCCAAAAACCCCTATAAAACTTATCAGAGTTCGGCTGTAGCCGGCAGCCTCACTTTCTCTTATCCTAAAACCTGGAGCGCTTATGTCGACGAAACCAGCACCGCCCAGCTGATAAACGGTTACTTTTATCCGGGTCAAGTGCCGGGTGTGCAAAGTCCCACGGCTTTTGCCCTTCGGGTAGAGATGGTCAGCACCGATTACTCGCAGATAGTCGCTCAGTACGCAGCCCAGATCAAAAAAGGGACTTTGACAGCCACGGCTTACGTGCCGCCTAAAATGGTCGGTGTGGCTAACGTCCAGACTGGTACCCGTTTTGATGGCGCGCTGGATAAAAGCAAGACCGGCTCGATGGTGGTTATCAAGGTCCGCGATAAAACTCTCAAGATATCAACTGAGTCTAACAACTTTTTACCAGATTTTAACGGTACCATCTTAGCCAGCCTAAAATTCTCACCTTAAGGGGTGCTTTAGGGGTGCTTTGGTAGCAGTTCAGCGTGCCACAATGCTATACTGGTGACTATATCAGAGGGTAAAAATAGCAAGTGAAGAGGCAATCCGACCGTGGTTTTGCGGATACTGAGCAGCAACGCGCAGTGTTATCGGCATTGAGTGACGATTTAGCTTTGCCGTTGCTGCAAATTAAAACTACTTTGGAGTTGATTGATGGCTCAAAATTATCGGCCAAGAATTCTTTGCGGCACGCCAAAGCCATGGCTCTCAGCACGGAGGCGGGGTTGCAACTTATTGAGGCTTACCGCTTGGCTCTCAGGGCTCAAGACGAGGCTGCTTTGCCATTGGAGCCGGTTGCCGTGGGCGCAGTGCTTCAAGAAGTCGCCCAACAACTTACGCCCTATGCTAAAAGTTATGGCACCACGGTCGAAGTTAATCTGCAGGGCAGGCTAACACCGGTTTTGGCCAACAAGCAAAGTTTGGCGGCCGCCATGCAGTGTCTTGGCGCCAGCCTTATCCGGGCTCAAGCCGCCCAAAGCGAATCCAAGAACCATAGGCTTATGCTGGGCGCCCGCCGCTCTGCCGATAACGTTATCTCTACCGGTGTTTTTAGCAACGCCCAAGGCCTAAGCGACCGCACGCTGCGTACAGCCCGGTCTTTAGCGGGTCGGGCCCGCCAGCCGCTCAACGGGTTTCCTGCCGGTACAGCTAGCGGCATTTTAATCGCCGATATGCTTTGCGGTGCCATGTGGCAGCCGCTAAGAGCCGCCGCTCATCGCAATATGCATGGCCTGGCTACGGCAGTACCAATCAGTAAGCAGCTCCAATTCGTCTAAGTCTTTAAGGTATTTTAATGCCACGAGTTTTATTAATAGAAACCGACTACGACCTAGCCAGCAACATTGGGGATTACTTGCGCCGCGACGGGCATGAGGTAGTCTGGCACAAAGACCCGCAGGCAGCCATAGAGACCGCCGACGTCGTCCATCCGGAGATAGTGGTGTTGGACTTGATTTTAAGCACCCACAGCGGCGTGGAGTTTTTATACGAGCTGCGCAGCTACCCCGAGTGGCAAAAACTGCCGGTAATTATCTTTAGCAATGTGTCAGAAGCCGAGCTGGCCGCCTCTTACGAGGGTCTGGCGCATCTTGATGTCGCCGCTTATCACTACAAACCGATCACCCGGCTGGATGAGCTGGCCCAATCCGTTAATCTGGCTCTTCAGGTGTCCCAGCTATGAATTCGTTTAATACTCGGGGGATAATACTAACCCGCACCGACTACGCCGAGGCGGACCGTATTTTAACTTTTCTAACGCCCAGCCACGGCAAGCTTAAAGCTATCGCTAAAGGCGTTAGAAAAAGCAAAAGCAAACTGGCTGGCGGCATCGAACTGTTTTGCGTTAGCGATCTTACGGTAATAACCGGTAGGGGAGATATTGGCACGCTTATTTCCACGCGGCTTTTTAAGAATTACTCCAACATTGTCAAAGATCTAGACCGAACCGGAGCGGGTTACGAGCTGATCAGGATGATTAATAAATCTACCGAAGACGGTTCCGAAGAAACCTATTTCAATCTGTTAAATTCGGCATTTATGGCGCTTAACGATACCCAGCTGGATCCGCAGGTCACTAGTTTATGGTTTAGCATGCAGCTACTTAAACTGGCCGGACATACTCCAAATTTGCACACCGACAGCCACGGCGCCAAGCTAAAGTCCTCCGGTACTTACGATTTTCATATGGACCGCATGCAATTTACTCCCGAACCCTCGCAGCAGGGAGCCTTCAGCGCCAACCACATAAAGTTTATGCGCATCGGTTTTGCGGCATCTAAACCTCAAATTCTTCATAAAATCCAAGGTGTTGGCTCGATGGTAAATACCACTAGGCCGCTAGTCCAAACCATGCTCAAATCTTTCGTTCGTGTATAAATAAAACTACATATTTCGCCGCTAGTACGGCTCATCAGCAGAACTGTTACTTTCTGGATATGTGTCAGGCACCACACCCGCGGATCTTAGTCTCGATCCACGGGTGCAGTAACCTGGTAGAGGTTTAGCTGTTGGGTCCGAAGAGGATCTGCTCGGCGGCCGCGATGGTTGCCGGCAGCTGCAAAGCCCTCGCGTCGAACGCGAAGACCATCTCGGGATTGGTGACGCCGTTCTTGTACTGCTGCCGCATCAGCGACTGCGCCATGGCGAACAGCATTCCCGAACCGGTGCCCGGTCCGCTGACGTACGACAGGCCGAGTGAACGAACGCCGACCTCGCCGAGCATCTGCAGAACGGTCCACGGCTTCATGACGTTCTGGGTGTTGAACAGGTAGGTGGCGTTGAGCTTGCTCTCATCTGCCACCAGGCTGCAGCTGGTGTTGTCGCCGCTGCCAGAGCAGACCTGCTTCCACGTGCTGTTGTCGCGCACCCGGTACTGGCTGACCAGGTCGAAGCCCAGTCGGTCGGGGTTCTCCGTGATGAAGCGCCACATGGCACCCTCACGAAGCAGCTCGGCGCATCGCTTATCGCTGAGCTGCTGGTCGCTGGACAGCGCGTTGCCGTTCTCGTCGTAGCGGGTGGGGCAGTCGGTGTAGCCCTCGTTCTTCTGGAGCTTCTCGCCGACGGCCTCGTACTTGCCAAGGGAACCCTTGTCGGGGATGCCCCCGAACATCACCAGCGAGCTCTCCGCGCCGATGTAGCCGCGGATGGTCATGCCATAGAGGATGCGCCCGGTCGCGCCGTCACGTAGCTGGATCTGCTCCAGCGTAGCGTTCTGGCAGTTCTGGCAGCCCTCGGTCTCGATCTCCTTGATGACGTCGTCGTTGGGATCCTTGGGGAACCCTTGGGCGTTGAGTCGGTCGTCGATCTTGAAGGGATTGTGTCCCTTGATCGCCTCCCAGTTCTGGCCGAAGTCGTTCCACTCGTAGTTGTAGACGGGGTGAACGACGATGGTGCGCCAGGCCTTGGCCGGATCACTTCGCAGGTTGACGACGTAGTCGGTCTGACGGTTCAGGAACGCTCGCTGCAGGGTGAAGACCTTGTTCGCATCGCCAGCCGAGTAGATCAGCTGGCTGTCGGCGAACGGGCCATCGGCCTTGAACGCCAGCCACGGCTTCGGGCTGGTGTCCAGATCGGCGACCATGGAACGCAACAGCTTCTGCGCACCGAGGATGGTGTCATTGGTTGTCGCCGAAGCGTTCGTCTCCCACCAACCGGGTGGGATCGCCGCCGGCTTGCCGCCGACGATTGTGACGCTGTGCCCCTGGTTGAAGACAATCGGCTTGCCGGTGATTCGGAACTGCCACTGCTGGTTGATCACCAGTGCCCGGAAGTGGGCCTGGCTGATTTCGACCCGGTCGGGGTCAGGACTCGCCGGGCAAGGGACGTCGTAGTACCAGAGGGCGTCCCAGCTCCGGGGGTTGTTCTTGAGCTGCTGGATCAGGTTGGGCTTGAAGTTCATCCGCACCTTGACGCCGCACAGCCGGTTGCCAGCGGCGTCACGGAACTCGTAGTTGGCCGGCTGGACTTCCTCGAACTTGGTCAGGCCGAAGTTGACGCTGGGCTTGTTCATGCCCAGCACGTTGGCCGCTAGGCCGTTGGCAGTGGTGGCCTGAACCATCTGGGTTCGAGTGCCCGCGCCCTTGCCGAAGGTCGTGGTGAGCAACGGCATCGGACTGACCTCGTTGAGGCCCTGAAGAACCGCCTGGTTGATCTCAGAGGAGCCATCCGGCGCGGCTTCAATCCGATAGGTGACACCGACATCGAGCCCGTTGGTGGGCATGTCGCTTCGCAGCAGGATGGACTGGTCGCTCTCGAGACATCCGGCGGCCAAGATGGCCACCAGAGCAAGCACCAGCCCCGCTCCGGTCCACCGGCCAAGCCGGGACCTAGGCATGGAAGGAAACCGCACGATGAAAACCTCATTTCACTTGACGTAAACGGAAGGTGTCTAGTAAACCTCAGTTGTTAAAGGGCTAAGCTACGGAAAACAGTCCTTCGTCACCGAAGAATTAACCCTATAACTTAGACCGGCACATTATACAATAAAATTATAAATAATGCAATATTTGCAAGAGGTAGTTAAAAAGAAGCCAAAGCTTAGTAAGTATATACTTATAAATCCGTAAGAAAAACAGGGGCCGGGAACGGGAGGCATCCTTGCCTCGACCATTCCCGGTGCCCCAGCTAGTAGTTCTAGTTCCTACGCCACTTGTGTAATGTGTATTCCACAAGGCCGTATGTGTAGATGAGTGTCTGGACGGGGTACCGCACCGTGTCCCCTAGGTTCCTCGCTACTGCTCTGGCCTTGTTCTTTCGCCTGTCCCACCTTTCTTGCCGCGCACATTGCCGCCACCAGGCGGCAACCATGGTGGCTACCAGAGCCTCGGGCTTGAGGAGGAGAGAGATACGGGCTGCGTCTGCCCAGTAGTTGGCCGACTCCTCGTAGAGATTCGCGATTTCTTCGGTGGGGAGCTCCAAAAGGACCGCGATCTCAGCTGCTCTGTCGACATAGTGAGCAGCTTCGACGGGATCCTCGAACACTAGCAAGCAGCGGTCCGCGCGCCTCAGAGCCTCTTCAATCGTGGAGACTTCTTCGGTATACATGCGTGGCCTCCAGTCAATCGTTAAAGAATTGCCAGAAACTACTACGCATAAAATATAATAAAACCTAGATCAGCGCAATTTAAACAGATACCAAACTGTGGTAAAATTGCCTCAATGAAAGAAGACAAACTTGGCGAGATTGTTAGCCTGTGTAAACGCCGCGGGTTTATTTACCAGGGCAGTGAGATTTACGGCGGCTTGGCCGGTACCTACGACTACGGCCCACTGGGCGCAGTCTTAAAGCGCAACATCGTAAACGCCTGGCTTAAGTACTTTGTAGACAGCTGGGACGATATGTACCAGATAGACACGGCTATTTTAATGAACCCCAAAGTCTGGCAAGCCAGTGGCCATGTAGATACTTTTAACGATCCGCTCATAGAAGACGTTAAAACCAAGAAACGCTATCGCCTCGACCACTTACTAGAAGATGCCGGAGTTGAAAATGCTGCCAGTCTTAGCTTTGAGCAAATGTTCGATACCATCAAGCAAAAGGGCATTAAAAGTCCAGACGGCAACGAGCTAGGCAATCCAGCCAAGTTTAATCTTTTATTCAAGTCTTCGATTGGCTCGGTTCAGGACGAAACCAGCACAGTATATCTTCGTGGCGAAACCGCGCAGGGGATGTTTGTTAACTTTAAAAACATTGTTGATAGTTTTTATCCAGACCTTCCATTTGGTATCGCCCAGGTTGGCCGTAATTTCCGCAACGAGATTAGCCCGCGCGACTTTATATTTCGGGTCCGCGAGTTTGAGATT
>JACRFN010000119.1 GCA_016217875.1 Candidatus Kerfeldbacteria bacterium | reverse complement strand
GCTGTTTTGCGCCATAGCTCATGCTTGTCAACCGGCAGATGAGGGGCAGGCCAGAAGGGTCCGGGGATGTTCATAAGGGATAGGGGTTAGGATACCCCTTATGGTATACCGACTGCACACGATGTATCTCATCTTGTGCAGGGGTGGCCGGAATGGTAGGCTGGAACTACTTATGAATGCCAAATATCAAAGCTCAAATGCCAAATAACGCCCCAGGCCACAATTACCAAAACTTTTGGTTTTTAGCCACTTGGTCATTGATTTGACATTGGGATTTTGGAATTTGGGTTTATTTGATTATGTCGCAAGTTATTGAGAAATCAGACCGTTTAGTCCAGGGAGATGAGCAGAATGAGGACAAAGTTTTAGATACCCAGCTGCGCCCCAAGACCTTGGTTGAATACGTTGGTCAGGAGCAGGTTAAGGCTAATTTGGAAATTTTTATGGAGGCCGCACGCCAAAGGCGTGAGCCGATTGAGCACGTCTTGCTTTACGGCCCGCCGGGCTTGGGTAAAACCACCTTGGCCCATATTATCGCTCGTGAAATGCGGGCCCCTATCAGGATAACTTCCGGGCCGGCCATTGAGCGGGCGGGAGACTTGGCGGCTATCCTGACCAACCTAGAGCCAGGTAGCATTTTGTTTATTGACGAGATACACCGTTTAAACAAAGTCATTGAGGAGGTGCTTTACCCGGCCATGGAGGAATACGCCCTGGATTTAGTCATAGGCAAAGGACCATCGGCCCGCACCTTGAGACTCGATTTGCCACATTTTACCCTGATTGGGGCCACTACCCGCTATCATCTTTTGTCTGGCCCCTTACGCAATCGCTTTGGCGCTACTTTCCGTCTTAATTTCTACCAACCCCAAGAGATGGTACAGATAGTTAAGCGTTCGGCCAAGTTGCTGGGTCTGGTTTTGGAGGGAGGCGCTACTGAGGCTATTGCTCACCGCTCTCGGGCTACGCCGCGTGTGGCCAATAGACTGCTGAAACGCGTGCGCGATTATGTGCAGGTAAAAGGCCAAGGTCAGACCACCGCCGAGCTAGCTACTGCGGCGCTTGATCAGCTAGCCGTGGACCCCCTGGGCTTGGATGATTTAGATCGGCAAATTTTGCGAGTGATTGTAGAAAAGTTCAAAGGGGGTCCCGTGGGTTTGAATGCGGTGGCCGCGGCCTTGCAAGAGGAGGAAGGTACTATTGAGGAGATTTACGAACCATTCCTAATGCAACTTGGGTTCCTGCAGCGTACACCGCGTGGCCGCACCGTCACTGAGGCGGCGTATCAACATCTAGGAATTACTCCACCTAACGAAAACCAACGAAAGTTAGTCTAGATGACTTTATGATAACATTAATGCAAAATGTAAAAATCAAAATACAAAATGAGGTAACAGTGCCTGGCTATTTTGATTTTTGATTTTTGCCTTTTGATTTTTTATGGCCATCCCTTACGTTATTTTTCTGGGTTTATATGTGATTGGCCTTATTATGTTGTTGGTTTTTGGTCTGTCTAGTCTGTATCACTTGTTGCGTTATGGATTTTTTACACCCACTTCAGTGTTTATGACCTTTTTGCTAATCGCTGGTACAGCCCTTATCCTTTTTATTTCTTACCAGCATATTGGCGCTATTGATTGGGGACGGTCATTTGATGTTGAGCTCTTTGCCCAAAGCTTAAATCCTTTCTAAGTTTATCCCAGTAACAAAACTTCACTCGGGCTCGCCCAGTACCAGAGCAGAGCACGGTACCGGGCATCGCCCACTGCGTACTTCTTGATATGATTAATCGTCAATCTATTTACCAACTGTTATTTAAGAAACTCTTGGTATCTGGGCTCGTCTCAACCACCACCATAAACAACCTTATGTCTTATATAGAATCATTTAATCCTTCATACTCGTTCAACCGCACTCGTGCTCCGGGTGGTTGAGCGAAGTTGATATACTGGGTATGCTTCTTGACCGTTTTTTGCCTTCACCCCTGCCTGGTGAGAAAATAATTTTTTATCTGCGTCGGCATTGGTTTGTTTTTGCCCGGCAGGTAGTATGGTATGTCATACTCTTGACTCTACCGCCAGTGGCGGTTGTGCTGATTTTAAAATTTATGCCGAGTTTGTGGGATCGCCTGTTTAACGGTGCCTTGACGCAGGTTTTAGTGACGCTGGCTGTTAGCTTGTATTATTTAGCCATCTGGCTGTTTTTTTGGAATGCCTGGGTTGATTATTATTTAGACGTTTGGTTGGTGACCAATGAAAGGATAGTGTCTCTGGAGCAGCGCGGGTTATTCAATCGCACCGTGGCTGAACTTAGGCTGTCGCGAGTGCAAGATGTAGCTGCCCAAACCAAAGGCTTGGCCAGCACGATTTTTAATTTCGGTCAGATTAGGGTGCAAACCGCTGGCGAAGAGGCTAATTTTGTTTTTCATCAGGTGCCGCACCCTTACGAAGTGGCTGAAAAAGTCATGCGGCTGGCTGACGGCTGGAAACATAGTCACCCGCACATTACAACCTCTGCACAAGATGAGATACATCGTGTGCAGTCGGGTATACCATAAGGGGTATCCTAACCCCTATCCCTTATGAACATCCCCGGACCCTTCTGGCCTGCCCCTCATCTGCCGGTTGACAAGCATGAGCTATGGCGCAAAACAG
>JACRFN010000118.1 GCA_016217875.1 Candidatus Kerfeldbacteria bacterium | reverse complement strand
TGACCTCTCCCGATTGACCGAGGATTACCTTTACGCTATACAGGAGAGGCTAAACAACCGTCCCAGGAAATCTCTTAACTACCTAACCCCTAACCAAGCGCTGGCTCGGGAACTGGGGCACTAGATTCTAGAATTCACCTTGGTTTGCCCTTTTAAGAGTTTTGTTGTAAGGTCTGGCTATAAAAATAGATTAATAAGGAGGGCTGAGTATCATATTGCCCCTTGAAAATTAGATAACTACCTATCAAATCAACAAAAAATGCTAAGGAGGAAACTGTCATGGCACAGAGTAAATTTGCCCTGATTTCAGTGGCTGATAAAAAAGGTTTGGTTGAATTTGCCGAACCGTTACCAAATCTTGGCTTCACTATTCTGTCAACCGGCGGTACAGCCAAGGCATTGCGTGCCGGCGGCGTACCGGTGACCGAGGTGCCACAACACACAGGTTTCCCGGAAATTCTTGGTGGACGTGTAAAGACGTTGCACCCCAAAATTCATGGCGGCATCTTGTCGCGCAGTATACCCGACGACCAGGCAGAGATTCTGCAGCACGGCATCGAGCCTATCGATTTGGTGATTGTGAATCTTTATCCTTTCAGTGTCACCGTAGCCAAAGGGGCTTCATTTGAAGAGGCGATTGAGCAAATTGATATCGGCGGGCCGACCATGTTGCGTTCGGCAGCCAAGAATCACCAGCGCGTGACCGTGGTTTCGGATACACTCGACTATCTACACGTATTGAACGAACTTCAGCACGGCGGCACCTCACCCAAATTTCGGATGTACCTGGCGGCTAAGGTATTTTTCATGATGGCCAGGTATGAACAGTCGATCTTTGACTGGTTTCGGTATCAAGTGGATGAACCATACAATTTACAGTTGGCACAATTGGCGGCCGAGCCTAATAGCCGATAATTCAAACAAAAAAACGTTAAGGCACAAGGCCACGGTGTTTAAAAAACATGCAGTAGCCTTCATTTTTGTGTAGGTGGTTTTGAGTAGTACCAGTCAGGCTAGGGCCAAAATTGGATTAATCATAAATGTGCTACCATAAGCTTATGGACTTAAAAGAATTTCTTATTGCCGCCGGCTACCTGGGTCTTTTTAGCATAATTTTTGCCGAATCAGGCCTGCTGTTCGGGGTAATTTTCCCAGGCGACAGCCTGCTTTTTACGGCCGGCTGGTTGGCCAGTCAGGGAATTTTCGATATTACAGCTTTAGTACTCGGTTGCTTTATAGCCGCCGTGCTGGGGGACAATGTCGGCTATACTTTTGGCTACCGCGTTGGTCGTCGCCTGTTTGATAACGATGATTCTTTTTTCTTTCGTCGCGACAACCTAGTGCGGGCGGAAAAGTTTTATGAGCAGCATGGCGGCAAGGCGCTTATTTTGGCGCGTTTCATACCAGCCATCCGTACATTGGCGCCGATTGTGGCCGGTATCGGGCAAATGCGTTACCGCACTTTTTTAATTTATAATGTAACAGGCGGTTTGTTATGGGCGGTGGGCATAACTTTATTAGGTTATTATTTGGGTAGTAGTGTGCCTGGTGTGGACAGATATCTGATCCCCATCATTGGCCTGGTTATTGTGATTTCTGTTATTCCGCCGTTTTGGCAGATTATAAAAAATCCCCAGCGTCGCCGGTCTGCGCTTGGGGTAGTAGCTAGATATTGGAATAACTTTGGTCAGGGAAAACGGCGCGGCAATGGGTTAGACGATTAAAATTCCACTTTCTGAAATCAATAGCCCTGCTATACTATTTACGTATCTTATGAGTAATTCTAGCGTCAAACACGGCTGTTCCGACTGCGGCCCTAACCCCACGCCGCATTATTTAGCCTGGCTGACGGTGGTGGTTGATTGGCTAACAACGCCTTACACCAGGGCCATGGATGCCGTCTGGCGGTGGTTTAAACCACTACTAGCCAGGCTACCTTGGGATCAGATAGCTTTTGGCAGTATGTACGCGGCCCAGGCTTTGGGTTTGGGTAAGGTGGTAAAAGAATTGAAAGACGACCACAGTCTGCGTACCCGGGCTTTGTGGGAGGAGGCCCAAAGGCGCGGTATTGAAATGTTTGAATTCAGGCCTTTTGGACGGACAGTTGAGCTGATGGTGGCGCGTCACCAAGGCCAGCTGTTTGCCTTTGACGGTTTGCCCAGGCCGCGAGGACAGCATGGTGGTAGTGAATGGATGGATGATAAAACAGTCATGCGGCAGAAGCTGGCCGAGGCCAGTATACCTATTGCCCGGGGTGGTACGGCTGTGTTGGTGAAAAAGGCCTTAGAGATTTTTGATGAGCTGGAGCCACCGGTGATTGTTAAACCACGCTTAGGCTCGCGCAGTCGACATACTCACATGCATATCGGAAGCCGTAGCGAGTTGGTGCGAGCTTTTTACTCGGCGCAGAAACTATGCCCTTGGGTGGTAATAGAGCAGGAGTTACGAGGTCCAGTTTTTAGAGCGACGGTAATAGCGGGCAGGCTTATAGGTGTGGCTAGGCGCGACCTGCCGCATATTACAGGCGACGGCCGGCAGACGGTAGGCGAGCTGGTGACGCAGGCTAATAATCATCCGGCTCGGCAAGGGAAGGGAATTTTTACCAAGTTGCCGGACGTGCAAGAATCACAAGATGAATTAGCGCGTCAAGAATTGAATTGGTCGTCGGTTCCAGCCAAAGGACAAATGGTAGTGTTAAATTCTAAAGTCAACCGCGGCTTGGGTGGAGTAACGGTAGAGGTAACTCCGGAGGCTCATTCTGACAATATTACTTTGTTTGAAAAAATCGCCCGGGTAGTGGATGATCATATTATCGGTATTGACTTTATCATCTCTTCTATTAAAGATCCTTGGCATCAGCAAGAGGCTTGTGGCGTGATTGAGTGCAATAGTTTACCGTTTATTGATTTACACCATTATCCGATTAGCGGCGCGCCACGGAACCCGGCGGGGGCGATTTGGGATTTGGTCTGGCCAGAGGCAGAGGTCCGCTCTCCAAAAGAGGAGCCAGTAACGGCTTAAGGTAGTCTTCGCCGCTCTCCATACCGACATCATACAAATGTTTGAACGGGTGTGCCTCGGCGGCGAACTCGTGATGCCCCCTAATTTCGCCGTCGTTGAATAGGCGGACGTGGTACTGATATTCCACGTTCACCACCTGGCGCATATTCACCACCTCGTCAGGGTCTATCCAGGCTATGTAGTCGTTGGAAAATCCAGCCGCGGCCAACAGTTGGCGTACCTCATGTCCGCCCAGCCCGCTTTTTAAGCGGCCGAATAAATAGGGCTGACGCTCATTGTGTTTGATAAAGCCAAGCCAGAGCCACAGGTCGCGAAAACTGGGGAAAAAAGGCCCGAACAATTTCCAAAACCAGTGCTTGAGACGGAGAGAGAATGCCTTGGACATAAAAATCGTAATCAATATTATTTCTAAGGCGCCGGCGCGGTAGAGCATACCACACCAAGGCAAGTCGGTAAACTTGTCAGCTTAATAATTAGCCAGGGCCAATTTAGACTATAACCTTTTCCTGCCTGCGGTAGGCAGGCGCGCGAAAAGGTTATAGTCTTGGTTGGGGGTTGGGGTTGTTAGATTAGTAGTCGCTTTGGTCAATGTGACAATTTTGCCAAAATGAGCCAAAAATGTTAGAGTGTAAATATTATGCAGGCAGTATTCACAAGCCAGCTTAAGGATTACTTAGGACAAGCAGTGGAGTTACGCGGCTGGGTGGCCAACCTGCGTTCCTCTGGCAAGATATGGTTTTTGGAACTGCGCGATGGTCAAGGCTTTGTTCAGGCAGTGGTGGACGAGGCCCAAGCCGGTGCGGCGGCACTTAAGACCTGCGCCGAGCTTACATTGGAGTCATCAGTCGTGGTTACCGGCACGCCAGCCAAGCACCCTAAGCGCGATGAGTATGAACTTAAAGCCACCAGTGTTAAGGCCGTGCAAATAGCCGAAGAATATCCCATTGGCAAAAAAGAGCATGGGCCTGATTTTTTGCTTGATAACAGGCATTTGTGGCTGCGCTCTCCTAAGCAATGGGCTATTCAGCGGGTGAGAAACACGGTCATCAACGCCACCTATGAGTATCTGAACCAGCAAGGGTTTATCAAAATAGACGCGCCGATTTTGACGCCCACTTCGTGTGAGGGCACCACGACACTTTTTCAAATAGATTATTTTGGTGAGCCGGCTTATTTAACGCAGTCCGGCCAGCTCTATCTTGAAGCCGCGATTGCTTCCTGGGGCCGAGTGTTTGATTTCGGCCCCGCGTTCCGGGCGGAAAAATCCAAAACACGGCGGCACCTTACTGAGTTCTGGATGATGGATGCCGAAGCCGCGTTCGTGGAGCACGAGGAGAATTTAAAGATTCAGGAAGGCTTGATAAGCCACGTGGTGGCGCGCGTACTGGAATTGAATCAGGCGGAACTTGGGTTGCTTGAGCGTGAACAGAGAATTTTGGAGCGAGTGAAGCCGCCGTTTTACCGCCTGACACACCAGGAAGCTGTGGCCAAGCTTAAAGAGCGGGGGAGCAACATTGGCGAGGATGATGATTTGGGCGGGGACGACGAAACCTTGCTTACTCAGCTTTACGACAAGCCGATTTTTGTGGCCAAGTACCCGGCCAAAGTCAAAGCGTTTTATATGAAGCGCGATCCTGCCGACCCGACGCGGGTTTTAAACGCCGACCTGCTGGCGCCGGAAGGCTATGGTGAGATTATCGG
>JACRFN010000117.1 GCA_016217875.1 Candidatus Kerfeldbacteria bacterium | reverse complement strand
TGGTGCCCAGGAGAGGATTTGAACCTCCATGGGATTGCTCCCGCTACCACCTCAAGGTAGTGCGTATACCAGTTCCGCCACCTGGGCCTAATGTAAGTATACCAGTTCCGCCACGTCCGCCCGAAGAGCAAGTGTAAGAGGATCGAGTAAGAGTTAAATAGCAAGCCCAATTTTCTTGTTTCCTTACTTTAGTTCTTACTCTTACTAGTAGCTACTTCCTTAAGTTTTTTGGTATAGCCCCTTAAGTAGTAAAGTTTAGCCCGGTTGGTGCGGTAGGTTTTAACCACTTCAATCTCGGCGATGGTTGGCAGGTATAGCGGAAAGATGCGTTCCACACCCACGCCATCTGAAACCTTACGTACGGTAATGGTGGAATTTACCCCCCGTCCGCCATGGCGTGACAGCACCATGCCTTCAAATATCTGGATGCGTTCTTTTTCCTCACCCTTGGCATTGAGTTCTTTAATTTTCTGGTGGACCTTAATCAGTTGTCCTGGTTTAATATTGTCAAAACGAGGTTCAGTAGAAGGAGATTCTCCCATAGGTATGTACAAGATGTTATTTACTGCTTCAATTTAAGTAATTAAGAGCTTCATTAGAATAACGGTTTTAGCTTATTCTGTCAAGGCTCGGGGGTCTGTAGGTGCTGGCAGATAATTTCTTTAACTTCAGCTATGGCTTGATTTAGCTTCCCCCAATGATTTATCACCACATGGTTGTATTTTGTCATAGATTTAAATTCTTTTTGGGCCTCCAGCCAGCGATTCTTTTTTTGCGTGTCAGTCATTTTAGTTGAAGCAAAGATTCGTCTTTTTACCTCGGCCGCATTCTCGGCTGAAATAAAAATTAATACTGTCGCCGGCAATTTAGCTTTAACTTGAGCCGCCCCCTGAACGTCAATTTGTAAGATGATGTTGCGGCCCTGTTTAAGCGCCAACTCGACTGGCTTTTTGGGTGTACCAAAATAAGCTTGGCGCACGGTAGCCCACTCCAGCAACTTTCCACGTTTAATTAGCGAAACGAACGCCTTCTCGTTCATAAAATTATAGGTCACCCCCTGGCGCTCGCCCGGGCGCTTGGCCCGCGTGGTGTTGGTGATAACGTGAGTTAGCTTAAGCGTACGGTCGCGCCATAAGGCGCGGACAATAGAATCTTTCCCGATTTGGGAAGGTCCGGAGATAATGAAAAGTTTGCCGGCTTTTGTAGTGGTCATGAAAGGGTATTTAAAAAGTTTTGTAATTCGGTTGGTAGTGGACTGGTGAAAGTATGCTTAATGCCTTCTTTATCAGTAAAACTAAGTTGTGTAGCGTGGAGAAATAATCGCCCCGGAGTGCCCTTGAAATTAATTTTCTTATGAGAATATAGTTTATCGCCAACCAGCGGATAGCCAAGAGCTTGCAGATGAGCGCGAATTTGATGAGTCCGCCCGGTGGCAATGGTTACGTTTAGTAAGGTTGTTTGTTGGAAACGTTTTAGGACATCATAATGCGTGATAGCTGATTTTGTGTCTTCGGCCTCTTGCGGCCGGGCCGCTGTTTTACCAGATTTGCTTTTGGAGCGAGCCAGTGGGAAATTAATAGTACCACTTGGTTGGCTCACTTGACCAACAACTAAAGCCTGATATTGTTTATGCACCTTATGTTCTTGAAATTCTTTTTTTAAATAAGAGAACATGGCCGGGGTGCGAGCGACTACCATCAACCCCGAAGCTTCTCTGTCCAAACGATGCACAATGCCAGGTCGTAGCGGATCTTCACCTACGTTTGCCAGGTCTGGGTAATAAGCCACTAAGCCGTCTGCTAGGGTGGACTCATGCAAACCCTGTGCTGGATGTACTACTAGACCAGTTGGTTTGTCTACCACAATAAAGTCCGGGGTCTCTGCTACCACCTTAAACAAGATTGAAGGGTTGGGTGATATTTTGGCTGGAGGAATTTCATTATTCGCCAACTCCGGCACGGTAATAATTTCACTTTTTTTCAAAAAGTGATGTACCATTACTTTTTTTTCATCAACCTTAATCCGCCCCTTCTTAATGGCTTGTTGTATGGCGGTACGAGACCAGTGTAGGCCGAGCTCTCGAACTAAAAATTTGTCTAGGCGGGTTGGCTCAGCGAGTTGAGGCACGGTGATTATTTTGGTCATATTTTATCTTGCAGAAATTTTTTGGCTTGGGCCTTGGTGCTTATTAGTCCGTTAAGCTGGGCCTCTTCCGCCAGTTTTAATAACCGTCCGATTGGTGGCCCGGGTTTGAGTTTAAACAGTCTCATGATGTCGTTGCCGGTTACGAGCGGTACCAGCTTGCGGCCGCCAAGTTCACGTTTTATACCCTCCAGTCTAAGACGAAGATCAGCCAAACGGCTGGCGCTGGGCTTACCGTTTTTAGGATATGAGGCCATGGCGTCGGCAAAGATTGTCTGCTGTAGAGCCTGTCCCCAGATTTCGTCTTTAAGGAAATAACGGTAAATAGTGGAGGGTTTCAACAGTTGAGGTAAGCCATGAACCAACAGCATATGATTTTCAACCAGCCAGACCACCAAGGCAACGTTTACACCTCCGCGTTCGGCGTCCACATAGCTTGTCAATTTTAATCGTTGGCAAATGTCGGGTATTAATTTTGCTCCAGCCGTATCGTGACCATCAGTACGGATACGATCAGTGCCGTGTTGGGCCGGCGTTTTTATGGTTAATGGTTTACCAATGTCATGCAAAAGAGTAGCCACAATTACACTCAGGGACGGTTTAGCCTGGTCAAAGAATATTTTCCAGGCTGGCGTAGTAAATGTTCTAAGGGCCAGCAGTGTGTGTTTATAGACGTCTCCCTCACTGTGGAATTCCGGCGGTTGGGGTACGCTTTTCATAGCTGCAACCTCAGGTAGAAACTCTGTCAGGAATCCGGTTTTTTCAAACAGACTAATCGCCGCCGCTGGCGCGGCTACTAAGGCCTTGAGGAGTTCGCGAGCTACGATTTCACGCGGTACCAGCCAGTCAGCTTGGTATTTCCCGGCTGCAGCTTTTTTAGAAAGATTTTTAGCGGCGGCTAAGGTAGACGGTTCAATATCAAAGTTAAGTTGGCAGGCCTGACGTAGACAACGTAAAGTACGGGATAAGTCTTCGCTAAATCTTTTAGCTGGTTTTCCGACAGCTCTTATAAGTTTATTTTTTAAGTCAAACTGTCCATCAGTCGGGTCAATAAGCTGGCCTGTTTTTAAATCTAAGGCCATGGCGTTAATGGTGAAATCACGCCTCGAAAGGTCGTCTTCAATCGGTAGTTCAGGATCGCTTTGGATAGCAAAATCACGGTATTGTCCAGTGCCTAACTCAGCGTGTTCAGTGCGAGGCAGAGCCACATCAATGGCCTCGCCTGACCAGCCGGCCGGCTGCCATTTGAATATGCCGAAGCTCCGGCCCACCAGCGAAACTTGTCCGCGATCTTGGAGCCAACCCTCCAATTGATGAGCATTAAGGCCGCGTATGACTAGGTCATAGTCCTTAGTATCACGTTTTAGTATGAGATCCCTGACGGCGCCGCCTACCAAATAAACCTGGCTGGCTTTAAAATCTTCAGTCAGACGCTCAGTTATGGCGATGAAGGCCCGAGGTAGTTTTTTCAATAGCTCGTCCATATACCCAACATAGCTAAAAATAAGCAGTCTGGCGAGTATGGGAATTAAGTATGAATTACTCCCACTCCACCGTGCCAGGTGGTTTATCAGTCAGGTCGTAGAAAATGTAATCAATGGCTGGGAGTGCCTGAAGACGCCGCACAATTCGTCGCACCACCGTTTGGGGTAGGAGGTAGGCCCGGCCCGTCATGGCCTCGCGAGAAGCAAAGGGGCGTAGCACGATACTTTCGCCAAGCTTGGCGCCAAAAGGTACCAAGACAGTTGGGCATTGCCAGAGGTTTTTATACATATTGCCCTGTTTTAGTTCTTGAGTAACAATATTGTCCGCTTGCCGTAAAATTTTTATACGCTGCGGTGTAAGCGTAGCGACCTTAATTTTTCCTATGTTCAAATTTGGTCCAGAGAGCTTTAGGAGTATGCGGTTGATATTTTTATCTTTATTGGTCAGTTTAGCCGCCTGATAGTGTAGCGAAGTTGCTTTAGAGTAAGGTGCTTCTATTGCCAAAGGATGGCGATAGCTTCGTTCATCGCCCTGCACTCCCACCGAGAGCAGTGGCAGTATGCGCGTATTGTATTTACTGACAGTGATTTTACTGACATAAATTTGATTGAGTTGTTTCAGTCTTGAAGAATCAAGACATAAAGCACGTACAGCCAACCCTGGGCCAGGGAATGGATGCGCCCAGAGTAATTCTTTAGGTAAGCCGAGTTCAGCGCCTATTAAACGCACCTCATCTTTGTAAAGATTTTTTAATGGCTCTACCAAAAGTCCGCGGGCCGCCAGTTGGGCCAAGACATTGATGCGGTTGTGGTGTGTTTTAATTTTGTCAGCATGCTTAGTGCCGCCCGATTCAATAGTATCGGGATAGATAGTGCCCTGCCCCAAGAGCCAACTCTTGGTGTTTAGGCGTAGCTTTTTGGCTACCTGGGCTTTAATTTGTAAGAACGTAGCACCGATTATTTGGCGCTTGGTTTCTGGTTCAGTAATGCTTCTGAGTCGGCGCCAGAATGCGCCGGCCGCCCCCACGACGTGTAAATTAGTTAAACCAGCCGCGGCCAGCTGGCGTTTAACCAGTCGGCTTTCTTGTTCACGCAAGAGGCCAGTATCTATATGAAGCCCATACACCCTTCGCTTTCCTAAAGTTCTATTTAACACGGCCAAGGCCACAGTCGAGTCCACACCACCCGAGACCAAGAGGAAAACTTTTTTCTCACCGACCTGGCGACGAATGCCAGCCTCTATGGCTTTAAGTTTGCTGGTTAGTTTTTGCGGTTTCAGTCCGCAAATGTTAAAGGCGAAATTTTGGTAGAGTATTGAGCCGTATGGGGTGTGATGTACCTCGGGGTGAAACTGTACACCAAATATGGGTTTATGGCGGTGGGCCACGGCGGCGTAACGAAGCGTATCGGTGGAGCCAAGGGTAATGAATCCAGGCGGTAGTTTGGTGACACTGTCACCATGGCTCATCCAAACCGTGCTTTGTTTGGGCCAGTCGGTTAGAAGTTTATTTCTTTGATCATGTCGCTTAAGATTAGCCGGCCCGTATTCCCGAATTTTCCCGCCGGTTACCCGGCCACCAAAGTCACGCGCCATGAGTTGCAGGCCATAGCATACGCCTAGGATAGGTAGCTTGAGCCTGAGTAGCTGCTGATTATAAGGTACGGGCTTTTTAATTACGCTTTGCGGTCCGCCGGACAAGATAAGCCCCGCCGCTTTAGCTAAACGGTTTTTGTTAACTTGTGGCGTCAACAGCTTGGTTTTTATACCTAATTCGCCCAGACGCCTGGTAATAAGGTGGGAGTATTGTGAGCCAAAGTCGATGACGGCGATGTATTTTTGCTTGGCCATAGATACATTGATGATACCGGATGCGTCTGCTAGAATCAAAGCACTTGATAAAAACCCCAATTTCTAATTTTTAATACCAAATCAAATCCCAAGTTCCAATGTCCAAAGTTTAGAAATTATAAATTAGACATTAGGATTTTTAACTTATGTTTCCTCTAGCCCTTACTTTTGATGATGTTTTGCTTCTGCCACGTTTTTCAGATGTGCGGCGGCGAGAGGTTGATTTGTCAGCCAGACTGACGCGACGGCTAAAACTTAGTCTGCCTATTTTATCATCGCCCATGGATACGGTTACAGAATACAGCCTGGCCGCGGCTTTAGCTAAAGAGGGCGGCCTCGGCGTGATTCACAAGAATATGACGCCAGCCAACCAGGCAGCTGAGGTGCGGCAAGTTAAGCGGCGCAAGCTTTTGGTCGGCGCGGCCATATCATTTGGCGATGGTGCGCTGGAACGCGCTTTGGCCGTGCTTAAGGCCGGT
>JACRFN010000116.1 GCA_016217875.1 Candidatus Kerfeldbacteria bacterium | reverse complement strand
ATTGTTAGTTTGTGTCCAAGCAAAAGTACAAGCTCCAGAAAAAACCGTACACGTGCCGGTATTATCAAGTGTGCACAAATAAGTCGGGCTGCCAGAACTCGGGCTCGGGTCAGTTGAGGCAGTCCAAGTCCAAGTGGGCGTTAAATTATTAGTCGGGGTGGTAGACCCGGGTGTGCCAGGTGTAGTTGGTACCGTAGTGTCTACCAATATGGTTTTACTGGCAGCCAAATTACTGGCAGGAGTATAATTGGCCAAAGAGTTGCCAGCCTGGTCTCTGATTGTGCCGCTAATAGTCGTGTTTAAGACGGCAGCGGTATCGGTGGCTTGCACGGTGTAATTGCAACTGCCTGAAGTAGCGTTAGTGACTGTAAACGTGCAGCTGCGGGCTGTGGGAGTTGTATTTAGTGTAACCGTGACACTGCCGGTCGAGGTCACGGCTTCAGAGAAATTAACTGTTAAGGGAATAACCGCGCCCACAGTATAGCTGCCGCTGGAAGTTGTAGAAGTCACGCTGGTGATAGCGGGAGCCGTACCGTCAAAACTCGTGCTGGTATCGCCGTTACCGCCGGCGTAACTGCCTACATTACCCGCATTATCACGCGCCCGGGTTTGGAAATAATAAGTACCAGAAGATAAAGTTACGGCCGGCGAACAGCCAGAACCAAATGTTATGGCCGTAGTAGCGGCTGGAATAGCCGTACGACAATCAGTCCAAGTTCCGCTGCTGCCCAATTTATACTGCAGATCCCAAGTGGCTATAGAGCTATTAGCCGGGCTTAAGGGGTAATCTTGCAGTGTAACCGAAACTTGAAAATTGGAATTCTGAGTAGTACCCGGGGACGAGGCGGCTGAAAATGGCGCATCATTGTCAAACTGAATGTCGCCAGTGGTAGGCACCAGGCTCGAAGTGAGAGTACCACCGCTATCCGTTTCCACGGTTCTAAACTTATAAGCTGAGCCCGAAACAAACGCATAAGTCTGATTAGCTGTCTGAGTGTTGGAAATTTGCGTCCAGGCTCCCCCGTCGCGCTGAACCTGAGTCAGACATGAAGTCAGAGTGGTATTGGAAGCCCGCGTGCAAGAAGGAGTATAAGTAAAGTTCGTAGGACTATTGCGCCAGCCGGCCGTGCTGGGAGAACCAGTGAGCGCCGCCGCGCGAGCTATACAAGCAGAAGTGCTTTGCACTAAAGAGGCTGGCACGCTTGGCGCGCTAACTGCGTTCCTAGCCCAGACGCGGAAAGTATGCGCCAGGCCACAAGTAATGTTGCCTGTTATTTTAGGTGAAGTGCAAACTGTAGCATTACCAACCGCCGGATCGTCTATGGTGCAGACATAATCCACCGCGCCGCCGGAGGGAGCAGACCAAGACCAGGTTATTGATTCGTCAGTTACTCCACTGGCTGCCAAACTGGTGGGCGGGTTTGGTAAAGTATAGGCAGATGCTGGGGCACTGAAGGCGCTTGTGCCATCGGCATTAAAGGCCATTACCTTGCCTTGATACTGAGTATTGGGACTATAAATCACTGAACTACTGGCACCCGGGGCTATACAGTTGGTAGTCGGCGCGGCACTGGTACAAAGATATTGATTAAGATTGTCGTAAACATCATAACTTGTAGCCGCGGCATGAGTGCTGTCAACCACTGAGGCTGTCCACGACCATTGGATTTGTGTGGTGGAAGACCAGGGACTGTTTAAACCAGTTGGTATATTAGGCGGCTGACAAGCCGAGGTGGTTTGAGTATATGGCCCGGTTTCAGTATTTAATACGCTGTCGCGATTGCGGCTTTGGAGGTAAGTCCTGTAACCCGTGGCACAACTCAAACCGCTGGGCGTATAAGAATTAGTTTGTAACCAACCGGAATCAGCTACGGCCGAGCCGTCAGCCGCCTTGGTGACACGGAATTTAATGCCCGAACTGCCAGTGGTAATATTGGCCAGCGTGCCTTGGGCCGCGACGGTAAACTGATTTTTTTGCACGCTAGAAAAGCTAGCGGCTGAAGGCTGCTCAATCAGCGTGGCGTATTGTTTAGCGCCGCCGGCCACCTCCATTCCCTCCCCGGCTTGGTTTAAAGCGTACACCGTCACCTGGCCTGAGAGTATGTTGTAGCTGCCTAAAACTTGGGACCACGATACTGGCGTGCTGGAAGCGCCGACAGTAGCCGTTTGCACGCCACCCACATACACATAATATGAAGCGGCGTTGGGCGCGGCGTTCCAATACCATTTTATGGTCGTGGCGCTGACCGAAAAATCATGGTCCGGGCTGTACCAATCAAATCCCCCGGGCAAAATG
The DNA here is from genome assembly GCA_016217875.1 of Candidatus Kerfeldbacteria bacterium. GTDB lineage: Bacteria > Patescibacteriota > Patescibacteriia > Veblenbacterales > UBA10138 > JACRFN01. Next base: position 988 of record JACRFN010000116.1, on the reverse strand, counting down.
CGCACCAATGTGGTGGCCGCGGTTGATTCGTGCCCGGCTTCGTCACGGGCGTGCACCGTGGCGGTAAAATTATTAGCGCTAGTCCAGGTGTGATCCAACGAGCAAGTGGTGCCTGAGGGCACTACTCCGCCGGTTGTGCTAGCGCCTCCACAATTAGCACTGGCCGGCAAAGTACCATCCTCATTAGGCACACGCACATTACCGCTGCCGTCACCCCAATCGTAAAGATAAAAAATCGGGTCGCCTTCCGGGTCTGTAGCCGTCGCGCTAAGAGTACAAGTGGAGCCAACTTGTCCGCTAAAATTTATACAACTGGGGTAAGCCTGAGCCTGGCCAACGCCCCAGGCAATAAAAAACCACACTCCTCCCATCAGAGCTACAAGTATATGACGCATGGTAAGCCGGCACATAAACTAACTACGGCACTAAGACTTGATATTCAACCCGCTCGGCCTCCACCTCCTGCAAGCCAAACATATCTGTGCCGGCCACCACCGCCACATTTTGGTCAACTTTTAACTTTTCGGGTGATACTGGCACACGCTCAATTACCCGACCGCCGGCTTGGAGCACCTGTTCATGGGCCGGAGTAATAACCTCTGGTACTTGAATTTCTATTATCCGGGTTGAGGGTGCCAGGCGAACAGTAATAACTTCGCCACCAGCGCCTGCCAGTTTAGCGGTACGAAGTTGAAATGAACCCTGGCCAAGCGAGACTACAGTACCCAGCCGTAAATAAACAGGCTGGCGCGACTCAGGGCGAGTGGAGGGTTGGTACCATTGTGGTGCGGGCTGGGCCAGTAAATACTGATAAGCTATGGCCCCCACTAGCAAGATAATCAATCCTCCCACTCCCGCATAAACCTTCTTGGCTAAACGAGGTAATTGCCACACGGAATTAAAAGTTATCTAGCTACAACTAACGCAAAGTTGGCGGCTGAGGCTTAACATTACTAACTGTAAACGGCCAAGAATCAGTCCAGCTGTT
>JACRFN010000115.1 GCA_016217875.1 Candidatus Kerfeldbacteria bacterium | reverse complement strand
GAGACGTTCCGGTCGATCCCTCAAAGCCTGGCGTCATGATATTCCTGAGTACCTTAGGTATTACAACCAAGAGCGTCCACATATGGCGCTCAACATGCAATCACCCCTGGAAGTGGTGCGAAGCTATTGACTAGAAAACGGATATACAAAACGACCCCCGATGAATATCGGGGGTCGTTTGAGGTCGGAACTTATATTTTCAAGTCGTCGACAATTGAGGTGTCGGGTCTAGAATTCCTATCGCTATACTACCTTAACGCCCGCTTAATCATAAACCCCACATTTTCATTGGCGTTTTGAGGGGCAAAATAACTCCCTATCTACTCACAAACTCCACTTTTAATTCCCTCCCCAACGCCCAAGCAATGCGATGCAGGGTTTGGGTGGTAAAATTCTGCTCACCAGCCTCCAGCCGCGCTACATTACTCTGGGTGGTGCCGAGCTTGCGCGCTAAATCAGCCTGCGACATTCTTTGTTTTTTTCGCAACTGCAAAACCTGGTAAGCAATCTCCAGTTGCTTGCCATAAGTATCATACCGTTTCTTAAACTGCGCATCTTTGAGACGTTTACTAACGTAAACGTCAAAATCAACAGCTTTACTGATTAATTTGGCTTTAGACATAATAGCTTGGGTGATTAATGGCATTTTGGTAACGTTCTTCCGCAATTTTAATTTCTGATAAAGGGGTTCGCGGGGTTCTTTTGGAAAAGGCGTGAAGTACTACTATTGTCTGGCGGATAAAAGTAAAGTAGAAAAACCGGTAGTTGTTTCTGCCAAAATCCACCCGAAGTTCCCGCAACTTGCCTTTTATATGTTTGGAATATGGCTCATCCAAAACGCCTTGATGTTGTCTTAAAAAATCAATGTATTTTAAAACCTTTGCTTGGTGATTGATAGATAAGCCTTCAATAAAGGCCGAAACTGGGCTCGTTCCACTACCGGTGTTGATATAGAACTTAACGATATATTGGCTATTTTCAGTATATATCATATATGATATATGTCAATACCCTACCCAAACTAGACTCCTATGCGCCCACTTAATCATAAATCCCACATTTTCATTGGTGTTTTGAAAGGTAATGTCTATATTAGGATGTTTATTCTGCCACACGCGGAATACCTCATCTGCAAAACCTTGGCCGACTATTGTAACGCCCTTAAAATCAAGGGTTATATGTTTAAATTTTTCTAAACCAGCCATTACTCGCCTGGCTTGAGAACGGGATATATATTCACTCCCCAACTCATACAATCGTACAGCTACCTTTGTTTTCGAGAAGCCATATGCCTCACCGCTATAATCCTTAAATACTTGTCGCAGGCTGCGTTTAGATTTAAAACCAATTGTAAAAATCACTTTAGTGCCTTTGGTTGGTCGAATATCACGAATAAACACATCTCCGATTAGATTGTCAAAAATAAGCTTTTTGCCTGAACTTTGAATGGCGAGCACGTCAGCCACTTTGGACGTGAAAAAGATACCCTCACCAGTGTGCCGGCGCGGCGCGGTGGTCTGCTTGCCCTTGAGTAAATCTTGAATCGCTTCCATGGTAGTTTTGAGCTTGCGCTGGGTGCGGATGTTGTTGAATATACCAACGCCGCGGTCTACCACCTCAAATTTTACAGCCTGCGGCTGACGGCTAAACAACACCGTAATTTTCTTGGATTTAGAGTGCTCAATGGCATTATTGAGCATTTCAGTAAAAGCGTAATCAAGTATTTTGGTGATATTAGCGGGAAGCCCAATAAAAATACCGGCGGACCGCTTAATCTCACTAAGCACCTTATCCTCGTCTAGGCCACGATTAATTAAAACGCGTCGAGCCGTCGTAAGGCTGCGGCGGGCGGCCAATACATGACGTACTTCAGGCGACACGTAACGCGCCTGGTTCGCCTTACCAATCAGTACAAGCTGGCCATCCTCGCATAATTTCTGCAAAATACGCTTAACATAAGTACGACTTACTCCGGCCGTGCGAGCCAGAGCCGAAGCGCGTAACTCCCCTTCTTTGGACAAAGTTTTTGCTATAAGTTTGTGTAAATTCATAAATATAAGGTTGCCAGCTTTAAGTGTATATCAAAAGTCAAAAGTTGGCAACTAGTTGGCAACCAATACAAAACAACTCCGCTGTCCGCCAGTCGGCGGAAGCGGAGTTGTTTGAGGTCGGAACTTATATTTTCAAGTCGTCGACAATGGAAGTGTCAGCGGCAGGAGCGCCACCGTCCATAGCAGCCTGCTCATCGCGGGAGCGACGCGGGCCGCGGGAACCTTCCGGTTCGTATATCTTTAAGTTTACCCGGGCGTTGTTCTTGGCACCCACCACGCGCAACAGGGTGCGCAAGGAGCGAGCCGTTTGGCCGGAGCGGCCAATCACCTGGCCCATATCTTCCGGGGCCACGTGCAGGGTGATGAGTACGCCCATTTCGTCAACCGTGCGTTCGGTTTTGACTGAATCTGGGTGGTCGACCAGTGCCTTCACGACATAGTCAATGAACTGCTGGTCCTGGTGTATCTCTTCATTAGCCATAGCAAGCTATCGGTAAATGGTTAGACAAAATAATTTTCAGGGTTTTCGCTCTTAATAAGCTATGGTAAGCGAGTGAGGGGTAAGTGACTTAAGTGACAAAAGTACTCGACCTTTCGTAGGTACATTCACTCTCTACTCTTATCAACCAGCTCACTTAGAGCTAAACTCTTTAAATTTAAAAGAACTTTAGAACGTCAGACGTTCTTTACTTGGCCGTGGGGGCAGTGGCCGGCGTGGCAACTGGCGCCTCGGCAACTTTCTTAGGCTTCGGTTTCCAGACGCGCAACTTTTCAGCCTTGACTATACCCTGTTCCACTAAAATATTATGTACCACGGGCGAGGCTTGGGCACCGCGATCCAGCCAGTACTTAACACGATCAGCTTTAAATGCCACCTGCCGGGGATTGGTACGAGGATTCATATGCCCCAAGGCTTCCAAATAATCACCGTGGGTGTCTTTGGTTTTTTCCGAAACAATCAGGCGGAAATGGGCTTGCTTCTTCTTACCAGTGCGGGCCAAACGGATCATTAACATATACGAAGTATTGAGTAAGTGATTAGAGTAAGGGTTGTTTGTAACGCAGGGTGTAGTTTAACGAACTAATAAGGCTGTGTCAAGGGTAAAAGAAGCGACTCTTACTCCGTACTCTTACTCTTACTTTCCCCCGCCATCTCCTTAGCCTCCTCCAGCTTAACTGACAGCAGCCGCGACACCCCATCTTCACCCATAGTCACACCGTACAGAATGTCGGCGCGTTTCATGGTGGCCCGGTTATGAGTAATGGTAATAAACTGCGTCTCGCCCATCAGCGAATCGAGAATGGCGGCAAAGCGTTCGGAGTTAGCCTCATCCAAAGCCGCATCCACTTCATCCAACACTACGAAGGGCGATGGATTATTGGAAATGATGGCGCAAATGAGCGCAATGGAAGTGAGGGCTTTTTCGCCGCCGGACAAAGCCGTAATGGAAGACAGCTTTTTGCCGGCCGGAGTGGCCTGAATTTCCACGCCCGAGAACATAGAAGCACGGGCCTTTTCCTGCTGTAAAAAACGCTCCCGAGCCGTCGGCTGGGCTTGGGCTTCGACCGTCTCCTCGCCGGTGGTAGCTTCAACTTCGTTTGACGATTCTTCCTTCTGTAAAATTAACTGAGCGCGGCCGCCGGAAAACAGCGCTTGAAAATACTTGCCAAATTTTTCATTGATCACCCGGAAGCTGGCCTGGAATTGTTTATCAATAGTATCATCCAAATCGCGGATGATGGATTCCAGGGAACCAACCGCTTGTTTAAGATCTTCCACCTGGCTCGTGAGAAAGTCATAACGCGTTTTGGTTTGCTGATACTCGCTCACCACCTCCGGCTCGATGCCACCCGTCAGCTCCAATTGGTGTTTTAATTTTTGTAATTCCAAAGCCGTGGCACCTTCATCAATCACCTGCACCGGACCTAGAGACTTAATTTCATGCGCCAGCTCGGGTGGCACTTCTTGGGCCAACTCGTGTTCCAGGTCCTCTAACTTAGTATCCAGTCTGGCTAACCCCAAAGCCACCTCATGGGCCTCACGGTCCATGGTTCTTTCTGCTTCAATAATGGCATGAAGCTGGCTTTGCAGCTCAACCAGTTCCGCATTCCTGGTTTGCAATTGAAAATTAGCGGCCGCTTGAGCCGCAACCACCTGCTCCAGCTCTTTTTCCGTCCGGGCAATGTTTTGGGTCAATTCGGGCAGACGGGTTTGGGACGTAGTTGAATTTGGCTTGGTAGCCTGTTCCAGCTGGCGCTCTATCCTGGCGCGAGTCTCGCGCCAGTCGTCTTGCCATCGAACCAAATCTTCCTGTTCGCGAAGCAGAGAGGCTAAATTAGCCTTAAGGGAGGCAACTTCGTTCACCAGGGTATCCCGAGTCAACAGCAACTTATTAAATTCAGCGCCCGACGATCCGCCAGACTGTTGCAAACGGCGCAATATCTTCTGCAGCCGCTCGGCGGTGGCACTTATTTCCTGGGCCAAGGGCGGTAATTCACTCAAACTCTTCACCAGCAAAAGCCGACGCCTAAAATCAGCCTGCTCCACGGCCAAAATTTTTAAGTCCCGGCTCAGCCAGTCGTTGCCTTCCTCGGCTGTCAGCTGGCTAAATTCAGCCACCACGCGGGCCTGCTCCGAACTCTTGGCCCGAAGCGTGGCCTCGTACTCCTGCCTCTGCCGCTGCAACTGCTCGCGGCGGCTGGCATAAACTCGAGCTTGATCATCAAGCTCAGCCAGGCGCTGCTTTAACAAAGCCAGCTCCCCCTCGCCGCGCTTGACGTGACCCACTTCTTCTTCGGCCTGGGCTACGGCCTGCTCTTTAATCAAAGCTGACAGTTGACTGCGCAGGTGGACCGCTTTCTTTTCCAGTTCACTGTTATGCTCACTGGCCCCGGCGCTCTGACCGTGTGATTTCAAAGTCTTTTCCAATTCAGCTCTGGTTGCCTGGTGTCGGCCCAGGCGCTCTTTTAAATCTCTGGATTGAGCGGCAAAATTCTGGCGGCGATCGGCCAAATTGTGATAGCGATAGCGGAAATAGCTACGCTGATATTCTCTTAGTTCACGCTCCAATTCCTCCCGCCGCTCCAACCGCTTGACCTGACGAGTCAAGGCGCGCAAACGCGGTTCGATTTCCTGTATCAAAGCCCCGGCTTGCTCCAGATTCTCATAGGTGGCAGTGAGCTTTTGAATGGCCTGCTCACGCTTTATCTGATATTGCTTTACGCCGGTAGCCTCTTCAAAAAACTCTTTACGTTCTGAAGGGGTGGATAAAAGTATAGAATCCACCATACCCTGGCCAATAACGCTATAGGTTTTCTGGCCAAAATGAGAGCGGGCCAGCAACAGCTGGATATCCTGCAACCTGACAGGCGACAGGTTAAGCAGATACTCGCTCTGGCCGTCCCGAAAAACCCGCCGGGTGACCACAATCTCGGTAAAATCCAGCGGTGCCTGGCCGTCCTCGTTATTTAGATAGAGCGACACCTCCGCCATGCCCAAGCGATTTTTAAGGTCCGACCCGGCGAAAATAACATCCTCCGCCCGCTTGCCGCGGAGGAGTTTGAGCGACTGCTCGCCTAAAACCCAGCGAACGGCATCGGCGATGTTGGACTTGCCTGAGCCATTGGGACCGACTATGGCCGTAAGCTGGCGGTTGAATTCCAAAACGGTCTTCTGCGCAAACGACTTGAATCCCTGAATTTCGAGTTTCTGTAAATACATACCCCGTATATCAACTTCCAGAGCCAAACGCCCGGTGACGTTTGTACTCTATTAAACGTAAACCTACGAACCTTCGACCTTGGGTGGTTTTAAGATATCGCTCACGGCGTTTGGCATCTTCCATATTCAAACAGCCT
>JACRFN010000012.1 GCA_016217875.1 Candidatus Kerfeldbacteria bacterium | reverse complement strand
GGCAAAGCTTAGGATTAGCTCAGGTAATTTTATTACCTTTTCTAGCTGGCCACTCTGGACAGTTCCCGAACTTTCATTCGAGAAAAAGCTGTTTATTCCGATACTACAGGAATTGCTCGTATCCTCTCCACGACCAGCAACATAAGTCTATTATTCAGGCGTGTTCGTCAAACGATTAGCGCACAAGTTCGGTTATTTTTGTTGGAAGTTGAATAGTTAAAGAAGTCCGAACTTCCACAGCTTGCGTTTTTCGGAGTAAATCGGCCGGGCTTTCGGAGCAAACCGGCCGGCCTTTCGGAGCAAATCGGCCACCCCTGTTGGAAGGGCGCTGGACAGCTCGAAGGCATAGAATCACTGTTGGAGGTGATTCATGCCGAACAGGAGATTGTCCATGCGCAAGATCAAAGAAGTCCTTCGGTTAAAATATGACTGCGGTATCAGCGAGCGAGAAATAGCACGAAGTTGCCAGGTCTCGCGGAGCACGGTAGCTGATTATCTCAGGAGAGCCGCGGCAGCAAAGCTGACCTGGACCGAAGCGTCAGCTTTCACTCAAACCCAGCTTGAAGAGCGTCTATTCCCCAACGAGCATATACCGAGCACGGTAAAACGTCCCGCGCCGGACTGTGAATATATCTACAACGAGCTGCGCACCTACCGGAAATTCAATCTGACACTCTCACAGCTGTGGCTGGAGTACAAGCAAAGCCACCCTGACGGCTACCAATACACCCAGTTCTGCGAGCATTACTGGCGGTGGCGGGGCAAGCTGGATTACGTCATGCGCCAGGAGCACCGCGGCGGTGAAAAGCTGTTCATCGACTATTCCGATGGACTGTCTATCGTCGATACGGCCACCGGCGAGCTTATCCTTACCCAGTTATTCCTGGCTGTCTGGGGTGCTTCCAACTACACCTATTCCGAGGCAACTCTATCCCAGACCCTGCCGGAATGGATCGGCTCTCACAAACGGGCATTAGAGTATTTCGGCTGTGTCCCCCGGGTGCTGGTGCCGGACAATCTCAAGAGCGGCGTCAGCAAGGCCTGCAAGTACGAGCCGGAATTAAATCCGACCTATAGCGATATGGCGGAGCACTACGGCTGTGCCGTGTTGCCGGCTCGTCCCCGGAAGCCCAGGGATAAGGCTAAAGTCGAAAATGGGGTACTCATCGCCCAGAGGTGGATACTGGCGGTATTACGTCATCGCACCTTCTACAGCCTGGCCGAGCTCAATGTCGCCATTAGTGAGTGCCTGGAGCGTCTCAACACCCGCCCCATGCGAAAGCTGAAGAAATCACGTAGAGAGCTGTTTGAGACTCTTGACCGGCCGAATGCCCTGCCGCTGCCTCAGAGGCACTACGAGTATGCCGAATGGTATAAGGCTAAGGTACAACTGAATTACCACATCGAAGTGGACCACCATTACTACAGTGTGCCGTACCAGCTTTTGCACGAGAGATTGGACATCCGGCTGACGGCGACGATTGTAGAGGCTTTCCACAAAGGAGAGCGCGTCGCCGCTCATGTCCGGCTTTACACTAAAAATGGCTACACCACCTTACCGGAACACATGCCGCCGTCACACCGCTACTATGCCGAGTGGAACCCGGCCCGGTTTATCCAGTGGGCTGGTAAGACCGGTGAGGCTACCGCCAGGCTGGTAGAAAAGGTACTCTCTACGCGCCCTTACCCGGAGCAGGGCTACAAAGCATGCCTGGGAATTATTAATCTGACACGAGATTACGATCCCCCTCGTGTCGAAGCGGCAGCACGCCGGGCACTCGAGTTTAATTCATGCTCTTACCGGTCGATGAAGGCTATCCTATCCGCCGGACTCGACCGGCATGATAATGGCCCACAAGCCGCTCTACCGGGGCTGCTGCCGCATCAGAATATCCGGGGACAGGAATATTATCAGTAAAAGGAGTAGAAACTGTGCTTAATCAACAAACGATGTCTATTCTGCACTCTCTCAAACTATTCGGTATGGCCAGAAGCCTTGAGGAAAGGCTTGCTGACCCGCAACAGGCAGTGCTATCCCATGACGACTTCGTGGGACTGCTGGTACAGGATGAGAAGCTGTACCGGGATAATCTGAGGCTTCGGCGGCTCCTCAAGAAAGCTAAGCTCCGCCAGGAAGCCTCCCTGGAGGATATCGACTACAGAGCATCCCGAGGACTCAGCCGGCAGGTAATACTGGAGCTGGCTAATCCCCAGTGGATAACCGCCCACCATAACGTGTTAATCAGCGGTCCAACTGGTGTCGGCAAATCATTTATCGCCTGTGCCCTGGGTAACACCGCCGCCAGGACCGGCTATACCGTGCTCTATATGCGAGCTCCCCGGCTGTTTGAAACCCTGCAACAATCACGCGGAGACGGCTCCCATCTCAAAGCCCTCGCCAAGCTGAGCCGCGTGCAACTACTGATTATCGATGACTTCCTACTTACCCAGCTGACAGATAGCGAACGGAGAGACTTATTGGAGGTAATCGAGGACCGCTACCAGGCAGGAGCCACCATCGTAGCCAGCCAGTGCCCCATCCAAGACTGGCACCCCAACATCGGAGACCCTACCCTGGCTGATGCCATCTGTGACCGGCTCTTGCACAACGCTTATAAAATCGAGTTGAGAGGCGATTCCATGCGCACCAGGAGACCGAATACGAAAACTGATAGGAAGGAGGCAGTTGAAAGTGATAGAAAACTAAGTTAAACTCTACCTTAATCCGGCGCCACCAACAGGGTGGCCGATTTCCCCGAACAAGCGGCCGATTTCAGCGAAATTCGCAGTCTTATAGGGCTTATTATCAGGAGCGTTTTTGGAAATGATGCCAGGTGCGGTAGAAAAAATTAAAGTATTCGTTAGTTCCGTCATGAATAAAGAGGTTGACGACCT
>JACRFN010000114.1 GCA_016217875.1 Candidatus Kerfeldbacteria bacterium | reverse complement strand
TGATAGTAGTGTCGTCCTTGGTGCCTTATGTGGCCCCCTTGCCGTTTTTGTTTCTGGAGATTTTCGTCGGTTTTATCCAGGCGCTGGTTTTCTCGCTTTTAACCCTGGTTTTCCTTACCATTGCTACGGTTGAGCATGCCGAGCATTAAGGGATTGGCGTATACTTCATGACAGGGAGGCATACGTTAGTTCCTTAGCTAATTAACAATCTAGGTCTTGGTTGACGGTATAAAACAAAAAATAATTACCGTAGCAAACCCGAGACCCGGAGAAAGGACGCCTATATGGCAGCAGAAGTCGTTAATACTGTAGCTGGCCTTGACCCAGCGGTTATCAAGGGTATAGCCGCAGGCTTAACCATCGCTATCGGCGGTATGGTGCCCGCTTTGGCCATTGGTAAGCTGGCGGGTAAGGCCATGGAAGCTATCGGTCGCAATCCCGAGGCTTCGGCCAAGGTTCAGACGGCCATGATTCTGGCTATTGCCTTTTGTGAGGCTATCGCCATTTACGCCCTGGTTATGGCGCTCATTATCAAGTTCGTGTAGCTAGTTCATAGTTCATAGTCTATAGTTCATAGGTTTGAACTATAGACTTGGAGTGTGAATTAGTAAATTTAATACTAAGAACTATCGACTGACAACTATTAACTTAAGTATGGAACTGTTAGACAAGCTCGGCATAGATTGGAAGCTGTTATTAGCTCAGATTGTTAATTTTTTGATAGTGCTGGCGGTGTTGTATCGTTGGCTTTACAAACCGCTGATAGTTTTTTTGGAGCAGCGACGTGCCCGCATTGATAAGAGCTTGCAAGAGGCTCAGCGCATTGAAAGCGATTTGAAAGAGCTGGAGTCTAAGAAAGTAGAGACTATGGTTGAGGCTAAGCGGCAGGCCCAAGATATACTGGAGCGCGCTGATGAGGAAGCCGAACGCCAGCGTCAGGAAACTCTCAGCCGCGTGCGGGCCGAAGCCGAGCGGGTGGTGGCCGAGGTGAGAGCCAAGTTTGAGGCGGAGCGTGAGGAAGCCAGGCAAGCGCTGCGACGTGAGGCGGCCCGATTGGTGGTGCAGGTAGTGACAAAAGTGGTCGGTAAGCTGCCGGCTGAAGCAGTGGACCGCAGGCTGGTAGAGGAGGCTGTGCAGGAAGTAACTCGGCGCAAACCGCTGCGACAGGATAAATAAGGCCGTATGAAATGTACCCCTCGTGATTACGCTCGTGCTTATTTGGAGCTGGCCCGTCAAGCCAAGGCCTCGGAGTTAAGTTTGTTGGCCAGGCGGTTCTGGGAGCTGGTGTGGAAACGTCGCCATTTTGCCTGGCGTCAACTCATTGTCGCCGAGACAGAACAACTTATGTATGCCCAAGCAGGCCTGACGCCGGTGGAAGTAGCGACGGCCAAACCCTTGCTACCTGCGGCCGCCACCAAGCTGGAGTCTGAATTAAAGACCAGCCTGGGCCAGCCAGTGCACCTCAATTTCGTGGTTAAGCCGCATTTGTTGGCCGGTATAATGGTAACCACGCAGGATTGCCGTTTTGACGCTTCGCTCAAAGGCAGGCTTGATCAGTTGTATCAGGCTCTGGCCGGTAGCGCCAACGATAATGATTAATTGAAGAAATAATTAATACTCTTAGATTCTATCCTTATTTTATGTCAGAGGTAAAAGATACACTTCTTCGTACGCTCGAGCATGAGCTCAAGAGCTTTGCCGCCCATGTGTCAGCGGCCGAAGTTGGCACGGTAGCTGAAGTCGGCGATGGCATAGCCAAAATCTCCGGACTGAAGAATTGTTTAGCCGCGGAAATGCTTGAGTTCCCCCATGGCGTTAAGGGCGTGGCCTTAAATCTTGAGGAAACGCAAGTCGGAGCCATGATTTTGGGCGATTATTTGGAAATAAAACAAGGGGATACTGTTACTTCAACTGGCAAGATTTTATCAGTACCGGTTGGCCCAGCTGTAGTTGGCCGCGTGGTTAACCCGCTGGGTGAGCCGCTTGACGGTAAGGGTAAAATTACGGCCGCCGCCCATTATCCTGTAGAAAAAATCGCGCCTCGCGTTATCACGCGCCAGTCTGTTAATACACCCCTGCAAACCGGCATTAAAGCGATTGACTCCATGATCCCGATCGGTCGCGGTCAGCGTGAGCTTATCATCGGCGACCGCCAGACAGGCAAAACAGCCTTGGCGGTGGACGCCATTATTAATCAGCGCGGCCAGGACGTGATTTGCATTTATGTGGCCATTGGCCAAAAAGAGTCCAAGATAGCTAAGATAGTGGCCAAGCTAGAGGAGGCCGGCGCCTTGAGTTACACTACGGTGGTGCTGGCCGGAGCCTCGGACCCAGCGGCCATGTCCTTTCTGGCGCCTTACGTCGGTTGCTCCATGGGTGAATATTTTATGGATCAAGGCAAGGACGTGCTGGTGATTTATGATGACCTGTCCAAGCACGCCGTGTCTTACCGCCAAATTTCCTTACTGCTCCGGCGTCCGCCTGGCCGAGAGGCTTACCCCGGCGACATTTTTTATCTCCACTCTCGTTTGCTGGAGCGCTCAGCCAAGATGTCCAAAGATTACGGCGGCGGCTCACTCACGGCTCTACCTATTATTGAAACACAGGCCGGTGACGTGTCAGCTTATATACCGACCAATGTCATTTCGATTACCGATGGTCAGATTTATTTGGAAAGCGACCTGTTCTACCAAGGTATCAGGCCAGCTCTTAACATTGGTCTGTCCGTATCGCGTGTCGGCTCAGCGGCCCAAGTTGCGGCCATGAAAAAAGTGGCTGGCAAACTCAGGCTTGATTTGGCCCAGTTCAGGGAGCTGGCCGCCTTTGCTCAGTTTGGCAGTGATTTGGATGAGGGTACCAAGAAGCTGATTGAACGCGGTAAGCGTATCACTGAGGTATTGAAGCAGGGCCAGTACGAGCCGATGGAGGTATGGCACCAGGTGGCTATTCTTTATGCCGTGGTTAATGGTCATTTGGATGACGTAGCGGTGGACCAGGTGCGCGCTTGGGAAAAGCGTTTCCATGACTACCTTAAACATCAGGGAGTATTGAAAGATTTGCAGAAGATGAAGGCTTTGACGCCGGAGATAGAGGAGGGGTTGAAGAAGGCGATTGCCGAAGCCAAACAAATGTAAAATGTAAATATCAAAATGCAAAATGACAATGTAAAATCCCATAATGAGTAGTTATAATTTTAAATTTTGATTTTTTAATTTTTCATTTTTACTGTGCCCCAGGCCACTCGAGAAATTAAACGTCGTATACGCTCCATCAAAAATACCCGTCAGATTACACGGGCCATGGAGTTGGTGTCGGCGGCCAAAATGAGGCGCGCGGTTCAGAACGTGCTAGCCACCAGAACTTATGCTGCCTTGGGCTGGCAGTTGCTGCAAGAGCTTAGTCAACGCACCAGCCCGGCGCACCATCCATTATTAGTTAAGCGTGATAAGGTTAAACGGCTTGGCCTAGTGCTCATCAGTTCCAACCGGGGCTTATGTGGCGGTTTTAATTATCAAATCAGCCATCGCGCTGATAATTATATTAAACAGCAGGTCGCGCCGCCGGAGGTTGGTTTAATTGCCTTGGGCAAACGCGGTCGCGACATCATGCTGCGTTCTGGCTACACCTTGGCGGCTGAATTCACTAAGCCTGATGTCACCACCAAGATTGAAGAAGTGCGGGCCATGGCCAAACTAGTGATTGATGATTATATGTTGGGTCGTTACGATCGGGTAGTGGTAGCCTATACTGACTTTATTTCGGCTGTCAGCCAAAAGCCGCGCTTAAAGCAGCTTTTGCCCCTAGAGCAGGAGTCAGATTCGTTCTTGGGTCGAACCGGCTCACCACTGGCGCGAGTCGCGGGTAGCGAGTCGCGAGCAGCGCCATTTAATTATGAATACAAATTTGAACCCACGCCTGACATAGTGCTGGAAGATTTGTTGCCGCGGCTGACTGAGGTGCAGGTTTATCAGGCCCTGCTGGAGTCGGACGCCTCGGAACACTCAGCCAGAATGTTCGCCATGCGTAATGCTTCGGACGCGGCTCGTGATATGATTGATTCGCTCACTCTCAGTTTTAACCAGGCCCGCCAAGCCTCCATTACGGCTGAGTTGGCCGATATCACCGGCGGACGGGTGGCGATTGGTGGATAGTAGTTCATAGTTCTTAGCCTATAGTTCATAGCATCACTCATAGGTTAAGAATTAGGAGCTAAAGTACTAATAATAACTAATAACTAACGACTAAGAACTCATACTATGAATACTGGCAAAGTTACCCAAGTCATAGGTCCGGTGGTCGACGTGGTCTTTCCCAAAGAGTTGCCGCCTATTTTTCAGGCGCTTAAAGTAAACCTCAACAACGGCCAAACCTTGGTGCTGGAAGTTCAGCAGCATTTAGGCTCTGGAGCTGTGCGTACCGTGGCTATGGGTTCCACTGATGGCCTGGGCCGCGGGTTGGAGGCTCAGGATACCGGCAGCACCATTAAGGTTCCGGTCGGGCGCGCCACTCTGGGCCGGATGGTTGATATTTTAGGCCAGCCGCTTGATGATAAGGAGGCCATTAAAGCCAAGCATTATTATCCTCTGCACCGTCCGGCACCCAAGTTCACTGACCAATCAACCAAGACCGAGGTTTTTGAAACCGGCATTAAGGTCATTGACCTGATTTGCCCTTTTGTCAAAGGCGGCAAAGTCGGCTTGTTTGGCGGCGCGGGCGTGGGTAAAACCGTCGTTATCCAGGAACTTATCCGTAACATTGCGGCCGAGCACGGTGGTTTCTCGGTGTTTGCCGGAGTGGGTGAGCGTTCTCGCGAAGGCAATGACCTTTATTACGAAATGAAAAATTCCGGCGTTTTGTCTAAAACCTCGCTCGTTTTTGGACAAATGAATGAGCCGCCCGGAGTGCGCGCCAGAGTTGGTTTAACTGGACTCGCCCTGGCCGAGTACTTCCGCGATGAGGAAAAACAAGACGTGTTGCTGTTCATAGACAATATTTTCCGTTTCACCCAGGCTGGGAGCGAGGTATCGGCACTGCTCGGGCGCATTCCTTCAGCCGTGGGTTACCAGCCGACTTTAGCCACGGATATGGGTGAACTGCAGGAGCGTATTACTTCCACCAAAGAAGGCTCCATTACTTCAGTGCAGGCGGTGTACGTGCCGGCTGACGACTTAACTGACCCGGCGCCAGCTACCACCTTTGGTCACCTTGATTCAACCGTGGTGCTGAGTCGCGCTTTGACCGAGCTGGGCATTTATCCGGCCGTTGACCCCCTTGATTCCACTTCCACCATTCTTGATTCCAAAATCGTGGGGCCGGAGCACTATCAGGTGGCCCGTGAAGTGCAGCGCGTGCTACAGCGTTACAAGGATTTACAGGACATCGTTGCCATTTTGGGTATGGATGAATTGTCCGAAGAAGATAAGCTGACAGTCTCCCGCGCCCGTAAGCTGCAACGCTTCCTGTCCCAGCCGTTATTCGTGGCTGAAACCTTTACTGGCAGTCAGGGCAAATATGTGTCGCTCAAGGAAACAGTGCGAGGCTTTAAAGAAATTCTGGAAGGTAAACACGACTCCAAATCAGAACAGGCTTTTTATATGAAGGGGAGTATAGACGAAGTTGGCAACTAGAATAGCGAATTAAGAATACAGAATAACGAATAATAAATAGTCCTTGATTCACGATTCATAATTCATTATTCATGACTCAAAAAATTCTTAGTTTCCAAATCGCCACGCCGGAACGAGTTGTGTTCAATGCCGAGGCGGTGGAATCAGTCAGTTTGCCCACCAAAATGGGCGAGATTACCATATTACCCGACCATTTGCCCTTGGTGGCTTCGCTTGTGCCAGGCGAGGTGCGGGTGAAAGTCGGCGGTCAGGAAATTAGCTTGGCCGTGTCAGGCGGCTTTATTGAAGTGGCGCCTGGCCGCGTGGTGGTGCTGGCTGATACGGCTGAGCGGGCCGAGGAAATTGATGTCAAGCGTGCCGAGGAGGCGCGGGAGCGGGCCCGCCAGCTTATGAAGCGGGAACACATAGCCGAAGAAATAGACTATACCGCGTTGGCGGCTAGGCTAGAAAAGGAATTAGCCCGCCTTAAAGTAGTGCGTCGTCATCGCGAGCGCAAGCATTTGAGTATCAAGGTAGAGGAGTAAACCACACCTTCTGCTTTTTCGTTTAATTAGATTGGTATTCTACCTATTCGCGCGAATAGGTAGAATACTGTAAATATATATTTGTTACGTAATTGATTACGTAACTGAATTATTGATGACAGCAGGACTTTTATTTTTTGGTTTTCGTTGGCTGGCGCCTCCGTGCTACACTTAATATATGCCTAAACAGGCGGGTGACGAATTGCTTAAAGATTTGAATGCCGAGCAGCGGGAGGCCGTAACGCACGGAGCGGAGCCCTTATTGATAGTGGCTGGCGCCGGTACTGGCAAAACCACGGTTATTACGCGCCGTATCGCTTGGCTTATTGATCAGGGACTGGCCAAGCCGGAAGAGATATTAGCCCTGACCTTTACTGACAAAGCGGCCCAGGAAATGGAAGAGCGGGTGGATAAGCTGCTGCCCTTAGGCTATGTTAATGTGCCCATATCTACTTTTCATGCTTGGGGTGAGCGTGTGCTTAAGGACTGGGGCCTGGAAATAGGGGTACCTGGCGATTTTCGCGTGCTTACCCAAACTGAACAATGGATGCTGATGCGGAATCACTTGGACGAGTTTGCTTTGGATTATTACCGGCCCTTGGGCAACCCGGCGCGATTCATTCATGCCCTGGTGCAGCACTTTTCCCGGGCCAAGGATGAAGAAGTGTACCCGGAGGATTATTTAAAATTTACTGAAAGCATGAAGCTCAACACCGGCGCGAGTGAGTTTTTGAAGAAAAGACGAGTCGCGAGGAACGAGTCGCGAGGAACGAAAAAGTCCAAAAAACAAAAGGATCTGGTAGTGGATAATGACCTAATAGATGACAGCGAGTCCGAATCGTTACGTTTGGACGAAGTGGCGCGGGCGTACCACTTGTATCAAAAGCTGTTGTTGGCTGACGGCAGCTTGGATTTTGGCGATCTTATCAATTACACCGTCAGGCTGTTCCGCACTCGGCCGGCTGTGGCCGAGCATTTCCGGAAGCTGTACAAATATATTCTAGTGGATGAATTTCAGGATACCAACTATGCGCAGTATGAGTTGTTAAAACTATTAGCCCAGCCGGCTAACAATCTGACGGTGGTGGGGGATGATGATCAGTCGGTTTATAAATTCCGCGGCGCTTCCATATCCAATATTCTTGAATTCAAGCAAGATTATCCTCAGTCTAAGGAAATATTCTTGACCAAGAATTATCGCAGTTACCAAAATATTCTGGATACGGCCTATGAATTTATTCAGCTTAATAATCCTTATCGTTTGGAAGTGAAGCTCCGCGAATACCAAATTACCGAACGTGGCGGAGCGAAACCCCGTACCGAGCCGATGTCCATCGGCTCTGGTACTGGGGTGAAGCTGGCGCGTCATGGCCAAAGTTTGTCTAAGCGTCTAGAGGCCAGCCGAACGGGTGAGGGTGAAGTGGCCTATCTAAATTTCGCCGCCGCCAGCGACGAAGCCGAAGGCGTTATCAAAAAAATTATTGAGCTTAAAAAAACAAGCCGGGCCGAGTGGAGTGATTTTGCCATTTTGGTGCGAGCCAATTCCCAGGCTCAGGTATTTTTGCAAGCTTTGCGCCGGCACCAGTTACCCTTTGATTACGTGGCCAATAGGGGATTATACAGTGAGCCCATTATTCTTGACGTAGTAGCATATCTTAAGCTGCTTGATAATTATCACGAGTCCGAGGCTTTGTATCGCGTGTTGCAGCAGGCGCCATTTCTTATGCCGCGCGAGGACGTGGCTAAGCTTTTGTATTATAGCAAGCGCAAGACCGTTTCTTTGTTTGAAGCGCTTAAACTAGCGAGAGCCGTAGGGCTATCAGAAGAAGGTTTGGAGGTGGGTGATAAGTTGCTCAAGTCTTTGGCAGAGCATACGCAGCTCGCGCGAGAGAAAAGCGCGGCCGAGGTGTATATCAGCGTGATTAATGACTTGGGGATTAACGAGCGGCTGGCTCATCCGGCTATGGTGCGCGAGGCCCAGTATCTCACTAGTTTTTATCAGCGTATTGAGCGTTTTATTGTTGACAGCTCCACCTCGAGCCTCAATGGCTTTCTTAAGTATTTGGCTTTGGAAATGGAATCAGGTGAAGAAGGCCAGCTGCCCCAGGATATAGAGGAGGGGCCGGAAACAGTCAAAATAATCACCGTGCACTCGGCTAAAGGCTTGGAGTGGCGCTATGTTTTTTTGGTGCAATTGGTGGATAGAAAGTTTCCTAGTACGGAGAGGCGTGAGCCCATAGAATTGCCGCGTGAGTTAATCAAGGAAGTGTTGCCCGAGGGTGACGTGCATTTGCAGGAGGAGCGGCGATTGTTTTATGTAGGATTGACCAGGGCCCGCGACGGGGTCTTCTTAACGCGAGCCCGTGACTATTTTGGCAAAACCACGCGCAAGCCGTCCCGTTTCTTGTATGAGTTGGGTTTTGTCAAGGAAGAAGAGTTTAAAGCGCCGGCGGCTAAGACCAGAGTTCTGGCCGTGCCGGAAATTGTTGTCACCAAGGAAGCCCATTATCCTTTACCGGAAAGTTTTTCTTTTAGTTCAATTTCGTCTTTTAAAAAATGCCCGTTGGAGTATAAATACGTGCATTTGCTCAAACTGCCTATGCCTGGCAGCGCAGCTCTGAGCTTTGGCAGCACCATGCACAAAACCCTGGAGCAATTTTTACGCCTGTGGGCCTCGCAATCTCACATAGTGCAGACGGACTTATTCAGCGGAGTGAAAGCGGAGACCGGTACGGTCGGAGCCCCGCACCGTGCCACCAAGGGTGGCTCTGGTGCGGGGGCGAATCTGCCGGCTTTTGAACAACTGACCAAACTTTATCAAGACTCTTGGCTAGATGATTGGTACGACAACCCAAGCCAAAAGAAAGAATACCGTGATAATCACGGCCCCAAGCAGCTTAAAAGTTTTTATGAAGAGTTCAAGGCGCATCAGCCCAAGGTGAAATATCTGGAGCAGTTTTTTAAGCTGGCTTTTGGGCCTTATAAGTTCGTGGGCAAGATGGACAGGCTGGATGAAGTAAAAGGCGGCGCTTCAATTATTGATTACAAGACCGGCATGTCAGCAGCCAAGAGCTTGGAAAAGGTTGACCGCGACCAGCTTATCATTTATCAGTTGGCGGCTGAGGAATTTTTGAACGAGAAAGTGGTCAATGCGCAGTATTGGTATTTGGAACCGAACAAATTCTCGGAGCCGTTTGTGGCCACACAAGAGCAGATGAAAGAATTAAAAGAGGAATATATTAAAGAAATTGAGAAGATTATCCGCGCTATTGAGACTGATTCATTTGCTGAAATACATAAGGATCATGAAATGTGTAAGTACCAGCATTTGGGATAGCATGGTCACTATTATTTTTGAATCTCACGGCACGACGTTTGATAACGAGGCGGACTTGTCATCCGGTATTTTTGACGTCGAGCTTTCGCCGCTAGGGGAGAAGCAGGCGCAAGAGTTAGGTGAGAGGCACAAGGGAGATAATTTTGACGCTATATTTTGTTCTGACTTACAGCGCTCTTATAAAACTGCTGAAATAGCCTTTATGGGCAGGAGTATGGCTATTATTAAAGACGCCAGGTTAAGGGAGTGCGATTATGGGGACTGGACGCGGTGGCCTAAGGTAGAAGTCGAAGCTGATAAGGGTAATCGCATAAGTACGCCTTATCCCAATGGGCAGAGTTTTGAACAGACCACGGCTTTGATAAAAAGTTTTTTGGTAGACTTGCTTAAGAATTATAACAATAAAAAAGTTATGATAATTGGCCATCGCGCCACGCAGTATGGTTTGGAGAATTTGATTAAGGGCGTGCCGCTTAAGCAGGCGGTCATGGCGCCCCGGCACTGGCAACCAGGCTGGGCTTATTCTCTTGATAATAATATTCTTAAATCTTGACTTATTAACCTGGCGCATATTCGCGCGAATATGCGCCAGGTATGAAACGTGATATAGTTTTAATATGCCGAGTCTTGAACGACTGCTCAAAGCCCTGGCCAACCGTCGCCGGCTGGGCATAGTGAATTACTTAAAAAATCACCGTGAAGCCACGGTGGGCGAGTTGGCCGATGCTATTAAGCTTTCCCTTAAAGCCACCTCCAAACACCTGACCGTGCTCAGCGCCGCCGACATCATTGACCGCGAGCAGCGTAGCTTGTTGGTCTATTATCGTTTAGCTGACGATTTGTCTCGTGCCGCCCGCACCATCCTAACCCTACTCTAATTCGCGCGAATAGGAGAATAGTATAATATGGCGTTAGATTGCAGTAAGTTTATAAATTTGATCAGGATTATCTTATGTTCCAAAAACTAGGCAGGGTATTGCGCGATAGGCTGCAGCAGCAGGGGGTGGCTGAGGGCGTGGAGGCTGCGCAAGTGACTGAGATATTTAAGCAAGAGGTCAAAAAAAGGTTTGGGCAAACCGATGCTAATTCGTTCCGTAAGCTTTATTTGCGGGGTGATACACTGGAAGTTTCGGCTTATTCGCCGGCTTTGGCCAGTGATTTAAGAATGGCGCAATTAGACTTGGAAGAGGCTATTAAACAAGCTTGTCGCGGCAAGTCTTACCGATTGCGTATTTTTAGCTGAATATAGCCACAAATTAGGCCTAATTATCCCCAAGAAAGGGTCTTGTAACAAGTCATAAAATGTGCTAAAATTAATAGGTGGTAAAATACCTATTTTTGTTTTAAATTAGCCATTAATTCAGCCACTTAGTCATTAGAAATTAAAAATTCGGGTTTTTAAACTTTATGACTCTTCGCCAGTATCTTTTATGGATGGGACTTGGCACTTGCATAGCCTGGGGAGCTTTTGCGCTGGTAATCAATTATCTTAATCCCAATGTCGTTGGTCCGGCTGGATTTTTGTTTTTTTATGTGGCGCTTTTTCTTGGCATCAGCGGCACTTTAACTTTGTTGGGGTTTGCCTGGCGATATTTACGTCATCGCGAAGAAGTGTTGTTTCGCCACGTCTCCATTTCTTTCCGCCAAGGAGTTATTTTGGCCTTGCTGGTGGTGGGCACATTATTTCTACAGGCCAACAGGTTGCTTACTTGGTGGAACTTAGGATTGCTTATAATAGGTTTTACCTTACTGGAGTTTTTTTACCTCACGGCTAGGCATCAGCCGCCGTCTGATATCTAAAGATGCCCAGTAATACAACTTCGCTAGCGCTCACAACAATCACTATTAGATAAACTTTATGTATAATTCAAAGTCATTTAATCATTCACGTTTGTTCAACCAACTCGCGCTGTGGGTGTGGTTCGAGCGAAGTTGATATACTGGGATGCTGACTGATTTAAATAATTTGCGTGCTAAAGCGCAGGAGGAGTTGAAAAAACTTTCCTCGGCTCTTGAGCTTGAGCAATTGGAAATTAAATACCTCGGCCGCAAGGGCGAGTTGGCGCGTATGATGAAAGGCTTAAGCGAAGTGGCAGCTACCGAGCGTCCTAAATTCGGCGCGTTGGCTAATGAAGTTAAGCTTGAGCTGGAGCAGGCTTTTGCCCGCCTGAAACAGGAATTGGGTGGGGGAGACAAGGCCACTCCGAGCATTGATGTCACCTTGCCGGGCATTAAGCCAGTACGCGGGCACATGCATCCGGTCATGCAAGTGCAGCGAGAGCTGGAAGAGTTATTCCGTTCCATGGGTTTTATGGTGTTGGACGGGCCGGAACTGGAAAGCGAGTATTATAATTTTGAATCTTTGAACATACCATCGTGGCATCCGGCGCGCGATATCCAAGATACTTTTTACGTTCACCCTCCCAAATTTGCCGGCAAAGATGGGAGGGTAAAAGGTGGCACTCCGGAGAACAGGTGGCTGCTGCGCACCCACACTTCAGCTATGCAAGTGCGGGCTTTGACCAAGTACGGCGCGCCCTTGCGCGCCGTGGTGCCCGGGCGCGTGTTCCGTTATGAAGCTACCGATGCCTCACACGAGCATACTTTTTGGCAAATGGAAGGCTTGGTGGTTGATAAAGATATTTCTATTTCTCACCTTATCGCCACCATGAAGGCCTTACTGGCCGGCATTTTCCGCACCGTTGTGGAGGTGCGGCTGCGTCCCGGGTATTTCCCTTTTGTGGAGCCGGGATTTGAACTTGATATCAAGTGTTTGGTT
>JACRFN010000011.1 GCA_016217875.1 Candidatus Kerfeldbacteria bacterium | reverse complement strand
ATGGCCCGAACGCTCTTGCCGACCCTGAGACCGCTCTCCAGCACCTGTCGTTCAAAGTATGTGAGTTTGTGCATAGTGGCTAAGTTTAGCCAAGCTATGCTCGGGTATCAAAGGTGGGGCACTACGGATAGAATTCGGCAATGGCTAAGACCGCTTGATTTTATTTAGGCTTCGTGTTAGAGTACTGGCGTTTACTACTTACCTACCGCTTGACTCGGTAACAGGACATGTCCATCCGTTACTAGGCAAGGCGGATACTTTAAAGGAGAGTTTGTATGCTCGATAAAGAAGCCAAGGATAAAATAATCAAGAAGTTTAAAACACATGAACAGGATACCGGTTCAGCCGAAGTGCAGATTGCCATTCTGACCGAGGAGATTAGACGTCTGACCGAACACCTTAAAGATCACAAGAAAGATTTTTCCTCGCGACGCGGCTTGATAAAAAAGGTCGGCCAACGCCGTCGTTTGCTCAAGTTTTTGCAGCGCGAGAATGTTAAGAGTTTTGAGGAGCTAACTCATAAACTTAAACTTAAGGTAAAAATTTCAGCCGTACCCCAGACGTTGCCGGAATTGATTGAAGAAGAGGCAGTGGCCGAGGAACATCACGGGGAATAGTTTTTAGTTCATGCTAAAGCATAAAGATCAGCGCGTCGGCGTCTTCGTTGATGTGCAGAACATGTACTATTCGGCCCGCAACCTTTATGGGGCGCGGGCGAATTTTGGTGCCATCTTGGAGCAGGCTGTCAGCGGCCGCAAACTTATTCGCGCCATCGCCTACGTAGTCAAGGCCGAAGCGCCTGAAGAAGCCAAATTTTTTGAGGCTTTGGACAAGCAGGGTTTTGAGCTGAAGATAAAAGATTTGCAGGTGTTTGTCGGCGGGGCCAAGAAAGGCGATTGGGACGTTGGTTTGGCCATTGATGCCATCTCTATGTCCCCTAAGCTCGATGTGGTGGTCTTGGCCACCGGCGATGGCGATTTTGTGCCCTTGGTGCAATTCTTGCAGTTTTTGGGCATACGGGTGGAGGTGATGGCTTTCAGCGATACTGCCTCGGCTAAGTTGCGCGAGCAGGCCGATGAATTTTTCGATCTAGAGAGCCGTAATGACACTTTCACCATACGTTCCACCAAAGCTCGGGTGACGCGTGTACGTGGACGATAGTATAAATAAACGTCAAATAGTTATTATTAGATTTTATTAAGTTAAGCGGTTGGCGGGTGTACTGTTATTTGAAGCGAGGTCGGGAGGTTTGGCACCTCAAGAGCTCCGTTCAAATAACCCCAGGCTCCTGGCACCGACTTACAGCAGGACAAAGGTTATGTCAGACAATAAGAGTGAGATTAAGTTTTTTGAGCAAGAACTAGCCGGGCGTAAATTACGGGTAGAAGTAGGCAAGTTGGCTGGTCAAGCCCACGGTGCGTGCACTGTTCAGTATGGTGATACCGTCGTTTTGGCTACGGCCGTACAAGCCGAGAGCCCGCGCGAGGGCACGGATTTTTTTCCCCTGACGGTTGATTATGAAGAGCGGCTTTACGCCGCGGGCAAGATAAAGGGCTCGCGTTTTATTAAACGTGAAGGCCGACCCACCGATGAGGCTGTCTTGACCGCCCGTTTAATTGATCGCTCCATCAGGCCTTTGTTCCGCGACATTGAACGACGTGACGTGGAGGTTATGATGACGGTGCTGTCGGTGGACCATGAGAATGATCCTGACCTGCCGGCTTTGTTGGGCGCCTCTATCGCTTTGGCTATTTCGCCTATCCCTTGGAATGGACCGGTAGCCTGCGTCCGTGTGGGGCGAATTAACGGTGAGTGGGTGCTAAATCCATCCTATGAGGCGCGTGACAAATCAGAGCTGGAGGTTTTTGTGGCTGGCACGGCCGACCAACTGGTCATGATAGAAGCCGGCGCCAGCGAGGTGCCGGAGGAGATAATGGCCCAGGCCATTGCTTTTGGCCATAAGCAGGCCGCCAAACTGTTCCCCTTCTTGCAAGAAATCATTAAGACTTGCGGCCAGGCTAAAAGAGCCGAGCCTGAGCTTAAGCCCGAGGAAGCTGCGGCCCAAGCCCAGCTACGCCAAAAAGTGGCCGGTTGTTTAGCTGGTAAATTTGAGGCCCTGTGGCAAGCTGGCAGTAAGGGGTTATATCATGACACCTTAAATAAGATAATGACCGGCTTGGAAGAATCTCTGAAGGCCGATAATGAAGTGTCTAAAGAAGCCCGGACCCAAGGTCTTAAATTAGTGGACGAGTTTTTGGACCAAGCCGCCAGAGCCATGGTGCTGTCTCAGGGCATGCGTGTTGATGGTCGTAAATTGGATGAAGTCAGGCCTTTATCGGCCGAGGTGGGCGTTTTGCCGCGTACTCACGGCTCCGGTTTGTTTCAGCGGGGCGCCACCCAGGTTCTTTCCATTGTGACCTTAGGCGCGCCCGGGGCCGAACAGACTTTGGATGGTATGGAGGAGGAAGGCAAGAAGCGCTTTATGCATCATTACAATTTTCCAGGCTATTCGGTGGGTGAAGCAAAATCTGTGCGTTCACCGGGAAGGCGTGAAATTGGTCACGGCGCTTTGGCCGAAAAGGCCCTCTTGCCGGTTATTCCACAGGACAAGGAAAAGTTTCCTTATACTATCCGTGTGGTTTCGGAGGTTCTTTCCTCCAATGGCTCGTCTTCGCAGGCTTCAATTTGCGGTTCCTCCCTGGCTTTGATGGATGCCGGTGTGCCTATCAGTGCGGCCGTAGCCGGCGTAGCCATGGGACTTATCACCGACCCCAAAGACCATTCACGTTACGCCATCCTGACCGATATCCAGGGTGTTGAAGATTATGGCGGTGACATGGATTTTAAAGTGGCTGGCACGGCCAAGGGTGTGACGGCCATTCAATTGGACATTAAACTCGGCGGTGTGGCCTTTGCTGTTCTGGAGCAGGCTTTGCAGCAATCGCGCGTAGCTCGTTTGAAAATTTTGGCCGCTATGGCCGAGGCCATCAGTTCACCGCGGCCGGAGTTTTCACCCTACGCCCCGCGCATTGTGTCTTTCCGCATTCCGGTGGATCGTATTCGCGATGTCATTGGCCCAGGCGGCAAGATTATCAATGAGATTATTGACGCCACCGGCGTGACCATTGATATCGAGGATGATGGTTTGGTCATGATTACCTCAGTCAGCGCCGAAGCCTCGGACAAAGCCGTGGCTTGGATTAAGAATTTGACGCGCGAGGTTAGGGTGGGAGAGGTTTTCCAGGGTAAAGTAACCCGCCTGATGAATTTTGGCGCTTTTGTGGAAATTCTGCCGCGTCAGGAAGGGCTGGTCCACGTTTCAGAATTAGCTTGGGGTTATGTGAATAATGTTAATGACGTGGTTAAGGTGGGAGATACCCTGGAGGTTAAGGTCATTGAAATAGACGAGATGGGGCGGATTAACTTGTCGCATCGGCAAACTATGCCTAAGCCCGAGGGTTATGTTCCTCCAGCTAACCACGGCGGTTCCAATGGCGGTTCGCGTAGTCGCAACTTCAGGCATTAACAAATAGTTCGTTTAAGCAGGCGCTTCCTGCCCTGGTTTACACCCCAGTATGTTTGGCGTATCTTGTGGATATCTTGTTATTTTTGTGGATAATGAGCACTAATAGTGCTCAGGCATAATGAGGTCTTTTTGGCTAAGTTAAGATTAATTTATACTATTGACCATTGAAAAAAAGTATGCTATACTACAATATAGAAAACTAAAATTTTAAATATTTTAAAGACGGTATTGAGGAGCTGTTCCCCTAACACTGTCACCATTAAAAGACCAGGGGGTTAGCTCCTTCCTACTGTCCTGATACAGGTTCGTGCCTCCGACGCATGAGCCATAAAAAAATTTTGAAACAAAAAACAAAAATTGGCAGTGCCTCTTTAAAGGGGTAGCTGACCACAAGGATGGTAGTAAGACAACGGCGTAACCTTAACATAGGTCGGAGTTACGCGCCTAAGGCGCTTGAGGATACATTCTTAGTGAGTTACCCGGGGACTAACCCTATGAGTGGTTCACTAGGTAGCGCAAGCGTCGTATGGGCGCCGATGTCGCCATTCTATTAAATTTATTTTTTGAAGGGCGCCTCATCGGCGCCTTTTTCAATAGCTGGTAATTGTTAGAGGTATTTATGGCTTGAGCCTGCGGCCTGGTCTGGAAATTTAGGCTTAGCCGTGCTATACTCCGATGGTATAAACTTATGCTTATGAATAAAGCCTTTACAGCTGAAATGAAAAAGCTACTGGAGGTTAAACAAACCGAGTTAGTAGCCCAGCTTAAGGATGTCGGCCGTCATAGCGCGCATGACGCACGTGGTTTTGAGGCTGATTTTCCAGACTATGGCAATAAGGACGACGAGAACGCTTCTGAGGTTGCAACCTTTTCCGATAATTTATCCTTAGAGCGTACCCTGGAGCGAACTCTGGAAGATGTCACCGCGGCGCTGGAGCGTGTGGCCAAAGGCACTTACGGTCAATGTCGATATTGCGGCCAAGAGATTGACGGGCGCCGTCTGCGGGCTCGGCCTGAGTCAGGTTCATGCGTTCAATGCAAAGCCAAGCAACTCAAAAAAAAATAAACGCCACAACGTCTGGCTTAGTCTTTGTTTTAGGGCTGTGGTTGTTTTTGAGCGACCGTTTGGTTAAGCACTTAGCTGAGATAGGCATAAATAGTAAGGGAGGGCTTTTTTATTTTTCCTATTACGTTAACGTTGACGGGGTTTTTAGTTTGTCTTGGCCCTGGCCGGTTCTAATAGTTTCAGCCATAGCGGCTTTGGGCGCGGTGGCTGGGCTCGCCTGGCGCGCCTGGCAACGAGACGAATTGTTTAAATTAATGGCGGCCGGTTTGATGTTTATCGGCGGTTACAGCAACTTGCTGGATAGAATGTGGGCCGGCGGGGTGGTTGATGTTTGGCGGCTGGGCAGTTTGTCTTGGAATCTGGCTGATGTTTATTTGGTGTTGGGGTTAGCCTTTATGCTTTGGTAGTTTATGTCAGCCAAGGTCTTCACCGCCGGTGTTTTCGGTTTAGTGGCCCTACCTATTGAGGTAGAGGCTGACGTTTCCTCGCAGCTGCCTGGCATCTTTATTGTCGGCCTGCCGGATAAGGCGGTTGAGGAGGCTCGCGAGAGAGTGCGCTCGGCCCTGAAAAACTCCGGCTGCGACTTTCCCCGCACCAAGGTAACGGTTAATTTAGCCCCGGCCGATGTTAAAAAAGAGGGCTCAAGTTATGATTTGCCCATAGCTTTGTCTTTGCTAATCGCCTCGCGCCAGCTGGAGCCGGCGTCAGGCCTGGAGGGCAGTTTATTTATGGGTGAATTGTCGCTGGAGGGCAGACTGCGCCCGGTGCCGGGGGTTTTGGTGGTGGCCCGGGCGGCACGTCGCTTAGGCTTTAGTTCTTTGTTTGTGCCGCCAGCCAACGCCGCCGAGGCCGCCTTGGTGCAGGATTTAAAAGTTTATGCTCCGGCTACCCTGGCGGAGTTACTGGAGCATCTCAGCGGACGGGCGGCCCTAAAGCAGGCACCGGCCACTCGGTTGCCTGATAATCAAATTAAGTTAGCGGCTGATTATGATTTAGAGCACATTCGCGGGCAAGAGCAGGCCAAACGGGCTTTAGAAATAGCGGCCGCCGGCGGCCATAACCTGTTGATGTCTGGTCCTCCCGGCAGCGGTAAAACTTTGTTGGCCCGGGCCTTGGCTTCCATCTTGCCATCGCTTACCCGTGAGGAGGTGTTGGAGGTGACTGAGCTTTACAGCGTAGCCGGGCTTTTAACGCCAGCCCGTCCTTTGGTGCGTGAACGTCCTTTTCGTTCGCCTCATCACACAGCCTCGGAAGTGTCCGTGGTAGGCGGCGGTTCCAACCCCCGCCCGGGTGAGATATCATTAGCGCACCGCGGAGTGTTATTTTTGGACGAGTTGGCCGAGTTTCCGCGGAGCGTCTTGGAAAGCTTACGTCAGCCCTTAGAAGATGGTCTGATGACAGTATCGCGGGCGGCGGGAGTTGTTTCTTATCCGGCGCGGTTTATTTTGGTCGGTGCCATGAATCCCTGCCCTTGTGGTTTTGCCAGTGACCCGGTCAAGCCTTGCACCTGCACTCCGGGCCAAGTGTATCGCTATCAGCGCAAGCTTTCCGGGCCCCTACTTGATCGTTTTGATCTTTGCGTGGAGGTGCCGCGCTTGCCTTTTGAAAAATTAGAATTGCCGTCCGCTGAGCCGTCTGTCGCGGTGCAGGCTCGGGTGGTGGCCGCCCGGCAGTTTCAGGCCAGGCGTTTTGCCGGCACTGTTAAACTAAATGCCGCCATGACTTTGACTGATCTCAAGCAGTACATTATCTTGCCAACCGACGCTCTGGAATTGTTGCGCTCGGCGGTAAATCGTTATCACCTTTCTGGCCGGGTTTATCACCGCCTTATTAAAGTGGCCCGTACCATTGCCGATTTAGCTGGTGCCTCGGATGTTACAGCTACCCATCTGGCTGAGGCTTTGCAATACCGTCCCCGCGTTAACGAAACTTAGAACATAGAACATGGAGCATAGAACGCGGAACAAATAACAAGGAGTAATCTTATTTTTTTGTTCTTTGTTATTTGTTCTATGTTCCTATGATGTCTGGTTATCTAATATACAGCAGTGGATTGATCCGGCGACCATTAACCCGTACCTCAAAGTGTACATGTGAGCCAGTGGAACGGCCGGTTGAACCCATATCAGATATCAACTGTCCTCGTGTCACCCGGCCGCCGACGGTTACTAGATTTTTGCTGTTGTGAGCGTATAAGGTTTTAAGACCGCCGCCGTGGTCAATAATAATGTAATAGCCATAACCGCCCCGGTTCCAGCCGGCAGTTTCCACTATGCCATCTTCAGCCGCATAAATTGGCGTGCCTTTACTATTAGGTAAATCAACACCGGTGTGTCGCCAGCTGTAGTACTGGCTGATGCGTCGGCTGGTGGTGGGCCAGAGTAAGCGTCCGCTGCTGACAGCCGGTTTGGGCGGTGTAATTTGAACCAGGGGAATATTAATTTTGGGTTGGCTGGCCAGCTGGGGCGCGGCTGGCGGCCGGCCACCGGGAATGATGATAGTCTGCCCCACTACCAAGCCTCCTTCTAGGTGATTGAAGGCTATAATATCTTGGGCCGGGGCGCGAAAGCGGCTGGCTAGCTTAGTCGCCGTGTCGCCCCGTCCGACGCGATAGCTCACTCCATCGGTCGGTAGAATAGTTAGGGTTTGTCCGACTCTAATAGTACTACGTTCGTTTAGGCGGTTTTCCCACAGGATAGTGGCCAGTTTAAGTCCGAAGCGCTGGGCTATGATTGAAAGGTTGTCGCCCGGCCGCACTACATATTTTTCCACACGATCGCGACCGGCGATGCCAGGCTGGGTGGTCACTAGGTGTGGCTTTAGAATAGCCCCGCCGTTAAGGGTTAAACTGAGCGGGATGTCTGCCGGAGCAGTGTTGGCTGACCCTTGGTCGGCTGAGATAATAGAGCTGGCTTCCTCAGGCCAGGCGCCTGAGCCCTCCTCGCTGATGGAAAATTCGGCCTCTTGTTCTATTAAGGGGAAGATTAGACTGTTTTTACCCAAGCTGTCGACTTCGGCCTTTTTGATAGCCAAGTTGCTGGCAGTTACGATAATAGCACTGGCCGCCACCAGATAGAGCAAGAGTTGATGGTGAGTAAAAGAGGCCGGGTTTATTAGTTGAGTGTGTTTTTTAAGGCCAGATAAAAGTCGGCGGCTAAAGCTATAAGGTAAAACCAGCAAGCCACGAAAAACAAGATTAATGGCCGCCACGATTAAACGCCGTAGTAGCAAAACCAGAGACCGGAGAGGTCTCTGACCAGTACCGACGAGCCTGACTAGGGCCAGGGCCAGCCGGAGCGCGATAGTATGTAGTCGCCTACGGATAGTTCAGACTCCGTACTCTGCACTTACTTGGGAGTGTAGCCTCACTTGAAATCAGTCAGAGGCGGGAACACTCTTTAGTTAAGGGCAGACTTAAGCTTACAGAAGCGTTTCTTAGGCTACCACGCGCTCGTCTTTAGGTCAATGATAAGTTTTGTCCTTGGTTGAAATAGACTGGTTCAAATGCTAGCATAGTGTTGGGAGTAGTCCCATTTTTTCTTACTCAACCTTTTGTAGAATGGATAAGTACAATCACAAGTTAATTGAGGCCAAGTGGCAGGCAGTTTGGGAAAAGGAACAAACCTTCGTCGCTCGTGAAGAAGTGCCAAATAACCATGCTTACGTGCTGGATATGTTCCCTTACCCTTCTGCTCAGGGTTTGCATGTTGGTCACCCTGAGGGCTACACAGCCACGGATATTTACTCCCGCTATTTAAGAATGAGAGGCGTGAACGTACTGCACCCCATGGGCTGGGATGCTTTTGGTTTGCCGGCTGAAAATTACGCCATCAAAACCGGCGTGCATCCGCGGGAGCTTACCTGGCAGAATATTGATAATTTCCGTAGGCAGATTAAGGCTTTGGGATTTTCTTATGATTGGAGTCGTGAAGTTAATACAGCCGACCCCTCGTACTACAAGTGGACGCAGTGGCTGTTTTTACAGCTTTATAAAAAGGGCTTGGCTTATCGTCAAGAAGCGCCAGTTAATTGGTGCCCTTCATGTCAAACCGTACTGGCTAATGAGCAAGTTATTGACGGCGTTTGTGAGCGTTGTGACAGCCAAGTTGAGCAGCGGCAAATGGCGCAGTGGTTTTTCAAAACCACTGCTTACGCCTCCGCGCTGTTAAAAGATTTGGACGGCTTGGATTGGCCCCAGCCGATTTTGGACATGCAGCGCAATTGGATTGGCAAGAGTGAAGGCGCTGAGGTTGAATTCAGAATTCAGAATTCAGAATTCAGAATTCGTGTCTTTACCACCAGACTTGATACAATTTTTGGCGCCACTTATATGGTGCTGGCGCCGGAACATCCGCTCGTCGCTTCGCTCCTCGAGAATCAAGAATCAAGAATCAAGAATCAAGAAGAAGTAAAAAAATATATCAAAACTACTTCACAAAGAACTGAGTTGGAAAGAAAGGCTGAAGCGAAGGATAAGACCGGCGTGAGGTTGGAGGGAGTAGAAGCTATAAATCCGGCTAATCAGGAGCGCATCCCGGTTTTTATTGCCGATTATGTGCTCACTTCCTATGGCACTGGTGCTATTATGGCCGTACCGGCGCATGATGCCAGGGATTTTGAGTTTGCTAAGAAATTTGAATTGTCGGTTAAGGAAGTTGTTGTTCCCACGCAAAAACGTACGGCGTTGATTTTACATGGTACTGGGGCTGACAGTAAGAAGAATTGGTATCAGTGGTTAAAGACTGAGCTTGAACAGCGTGGCTATCAAGTTTTTGTGCCCGATTTACCCGACTCACAAATGCCTGATTTGGATACCTGGCTTAAAGCCCTGGAACCCTACGCAAGTTCTATTAATGAAAATAGCATTATAATTGGCCACAGTTTGGGCGGCCCTACGGCCATTCAATTTGTTCAGCGTTTAGAACGTTCCGTGGGCGCGTTAGTATTGGTGGCGCCGACATGTGTTGGTATGGATTGGACGCCGATTAATGCCTCTCATTCTAGCGAACAAGCTAACTGCATACGTGCCATTACCGAAGCTGCTACTGATTGGCGGTCAGTCAGTAAGAAGATTAAACACATCGTTGGCCTATTTTCATCTAATGATCCATATATTCCAGTGGCGACAGGTGATTTGTATGAACGTAATTTGTCAGGCTCTTATATAGTTTGCGAAAATCGGGGACATTTTAGTGAAAAAAATGGCGAGGTTACTAAACTGCCAGAGTTTTTTGGACTACCATACGCAGAGTTTTTTGTTGATTATGGGACACTGATTAATTCCGGAGAATTTAATGGTTTGGATTCGGCCACGGCTGTAAAAAAGATTGCGGCTAAAATCGGCGCCAAATTAACCACCCAATATCGTTTGCGTGACTGGCTTATTTCCCGCCAGCGTTATTGGGGCGCGCCTATTCCGATTATATATTGTGCTAAATGCGGTGAACTGCCGGCACCGGCCAAAGACCTGCCGGTGGAGCTTCCTGTGGACGTTGATTTTCGCCCCCATGGTGAGTCGCCTCTGGCACGCTCTGAGTCATTTCATAATGTGAAGTGCCCCAAGTGCGGCGCTCCGGCTCGTCGGGAAAGTGACACGATGGATACGTTTGTTGATTCGTCTTGGTATTTTCTGCGTTACGTTGATCCACAGAACAACCAGGAGGCTTTTGATGCTAAAAAAGTCAAACAGTGGCTGCCAGTTGATTTGTACGTGGGTGGAGCTGAGCATGCCGTTATGCATCTTTTGTACGCTCGCTTTATTACCAAGGCGTTGAAAGATTTGGGCCACATAGGTTTTAGTGAGCCATTCCTTAAATTGCGTAATCAAGGTCTTATTTTAGGTGAGGACGGGCAAAAAATGTCCAAGTCACATGGCAATGTGGTGAATCCTGATGAAGTTGTAGTCAAATATGGTGCCGACACCTTGCGTCTTTATGAAATGTTTTTAGGGCCCTTGGAGGATGTTAAGCCTTGGAATACCTCCAGCATCATTGGCCTGCGCAGGTTTTTGGACAGAGTCTGGAATTTTGTGTCATTCCCTGCCACGACAGGGAATCCAGAAAAACAAAAGGCCCTGGATTCCCCCGATAGACATCGGGGGAATGACAATGGTTTGAATGCTATGGTAGCCCGCACTATTAAAAAAGTTACTGAAGATATTGAGTCCTTTCGTTTTAACACTGCCATTGCGTCTTTAATGGAGTTCATTAACGTCATGAGTTCAGTCCAGAAAAGTGATGGTGCCGTAAGTACATTACTGATACTATTATATCCATTTGCGCCGCACATCACGTCAGAGTTGTGGGAGCAGAGGGGTTTTAAGGGATATATTTGGGAGCAATCTTGGCCTGGGTATGACAAATCCGCGCTCAAGAGTGACACCATAAGTATAACAGTGCAGGTAAATGGAAAAGTCAGAAGCTCAATTCAGGTGGCCGCTCGAGCCAAAGAAGACGAAATAGTTAAAGCAGCACGGGCTGATGTGAATGTGGCGCGGCATTTGGCAGGAAAAACGATTGTCCGGCAGGTGTACGTACCGGGCCGGTTAGTGAATTTTGTGGTGGAATAGTCAACAAAACCCCAAATCCTAAATTCTAATTTCTAAAATTGTTGTTGGGATTTGTTTAGAAATTAGACATTAAAAATTAGGATTTTATGTCCCAAACTACAATCTTACCTAAGTCTGTTAAAATTATTCCTTATCTCCGTCAATTGCTAAAAATCGGTGAGGTTGTTGCCGCCCCCACCGAAACTGCTTACGGTTTATTGGCTGATGCTTTAAATCCAAGGGCTGTGGCTCGTGTGCAAAAAATTAAGGGTCGTGAACCCCCAAAGCCGATAGCTTTGGTTGCCTCTGATTTGAGAATGGTTAAGCGCTATTTTCGGATGACGCGTAGCGAGTTGCGAATGGCGAATTATTTTTGGCCCGGGCCATTAACACTACTCTTAAAACCTAAATATAAATTCCGGCCCGCCATTATGGGCCGTGGCGGATTAGTGGGTGTGCGGATACCAGGTAACGCTTGGTTGCGACGGTTAGTCTTAGCAACCAATGTTCCGTTGACAGCCACTTCAGCCAATCGAGCCGGCAGGAATACTGCTTACACTTTGCTAGCGGTGCGTCGGGCGTTCAAATCGCGTGGCTTGAAATATATAGTTGATGGCGGGAATTTGCCTCCCCGGCTCACCTCAACAGTAGTTAAAGTTGATAAGGACAGGCTAGAAATTCTAAGGCCTGGTGCGGTTTCTCAAGGAAGATTGAATAAAGTCTTGAAGTTGAAATCCCAATGACTAACAACTAATTTCTAAATAATTTCCAAACCCCAAGCTCCAATGACCAACAAAGTTCCAAGCTTTAAATTATTTAAACGTTTATTGGAAATTGGGATTTGGCCATTGGGGCTTGATTAGATATTAGGAATTAAAAATTATTTACCCTATTCTGACATCATGAACCATCGTTTTATTTATGCTTTGGGCGGCGTATTGCCGCATCGCTTGTCGCCCCAGATGCGCGAGCTTTATTGGGCTACGCTGTTGCAGAATCTGGCCCTGGCTATGCTACTGTTGTTTGAGCCGATTTATTTGTGGCAGCAAGGCTACGGCGTACGCGACATTATTTTGTTCTTTTTGGGAGTTTATTTAGCTTATTTTTTGTTTATGCCGTTGGGTGCGGCTTACGCTACACGTTATGGCTATGAGCATTCTATGGCCTGGTCGACCGTAGTTCAGGTTATTTATTACGCTTGTTTTTTTTCGGTCGCCTACTCATGGTGGTTTTTGTTTCCAGCCGCCGTACTTTATGCTTGGCAAAAAGCCTTGTATTGGCCGGCCTACCACGCTGATTTTGCCCGCTATTCAGATCAGACCGAAGAAGGCCGCGAGATTAGTGGTTTGTCAGTGGCCTTGTTACTTGTTTATGTCGTCGGACCGATATTGGCTGGCATACTTTTGACCGTTGGTTCTTGGTGGTTGTTGTTTGCGGTGGGTAGTGCCGCCATTTTGTTGTCCAACTGGCCGTTGTTGAGAACGCCTGAAATTTTTACGCCGCGAGAGTTTCCTTATGTAGATACTTATCGTCGCCTAATCGCGCCCATTGAGCGTCGCAACTTGTTGGCTTATATGGGTTTTGGTGAAGAGCTTATTGTTTTGGTTTTGTGGCCGGTATTTATTTCCATAGTTATCTCAGGTTACATAGCCATAGGCGCGGTGGTGGCCTCGACTACACTTGTCACCATGCTCATAACTCTTTACGCGGGTAAATTGGCTGATGAGCACCATAAGCGCGCCATTTTAAAATTTTCTACCATTCTTTACGCCTTTGGTTGGTTGGCCCGCTTACT
>JACRFN010000013.1 GCA_016217875.1 Candidatus Kerfeldbacteria bacterium | reverse complement strand
TGACAGCTATTAGTCCGGATGAGGGTATGACTCAAGCCGGTTTGGCTACCACTTATATTACGGTTAAGGGTAGCGGTTTTGGCAAAGACCAGGGTTCGGGCCGAGTTATTTTGAAAGCCCTGGACGCGACAGCTGATTGGGTTACGTCTAAAAAGTATGATTTTAATAATGATCATGGTTTAACCCAAGCTGACATTGATTTATTAGTGAGTAAGTATGGTGCGGATGTTGAGCTTGAAGTTACAGTTGGAGTTGATAAGGTGAAAGTAAACAAAGCGTTTGATGTTAATGGCGATGGTAAGATAGATGATAAAGACGCTAAAGTAGTAACAGACTACTTAAAATTACACCCCTTGAGTCATGATGTTGGTTTTGTAAATGAAACTCAAGCCGGTTGTAGCTGGTCTGATACCGAGGTGGTAGCCAAATTGCCAGCGCCTCTGATTAAGGCTGAACGGTGGGAGGTGCATGTTAAGACCGCGGCCGGCGCCAGTCCGGAAACCCCGGTTTTTACCGTAAGTAAAACCATTCATCCGGCCATTTGTTTGCTGAATCCAGCCGCGGGCGGTGCCGGTGACAGGATTAGTATCAGCGGTGCCAATTTTGGCGACACTAAATCGCAAGTCACTTTTGCCGGCCTGAGTGGTGTTCGTCTGACCGTCCTGGCTGCTGATATAGCCAGTTGGAGCAATTCCTTAATTTCTTTAAAGGTTCCGTCATCAATAATCACCGGCGATACCAAAGTGGCCGTGACTTTCCCGGCCCAATATGGCGGCCAACAGGAATCTAATCCCGTAACCTTTAAAGTGGCGCCGTTTATCACCAGCCTCACGCCAGCTACGGCTCCGGCCGGAGCTTGGGTTACTATCAGGGGTGGCAATTTTGGCGCCACGGCGGGCACAGTAACTTTTGTCGGCGCCGCCAATACCCGTTTAGTTTCCGATAACTTGCCTGGTTTTTGTCAGCGGGTTTGGACCGACAAACAAATCGTGGTCAAGGTACCGGCTGCCGGCCTAACCGGGTTTGTTAAAGTGCGCACGGCCGCGCCTCCTGATTTGGAAACAACCGAGACCACCAGCAAAGTGTTTACCTATGATGCCAGCCTGCCGCTCCCGCCCGGCTTGTGCGAACTTCAGCCAGCTGAGGGCGTGCCGCCTTTGGAGGTCGCGCTTAAGGGTGATAATTTTGGTACCGGCGCAGCGGCCCAAAATTTTGTTCAATTCTCCAACAACAGTTTGCCGTCTAAGAGTGCGGTTGGTTTGGTGGGCGATTGGAAAATGGATGAAATTAATTGGAATAATGATTGTTCAACCAAGACTGTTATTGATTTATCCAGCAGCCATAACAGCGGTAAATCCTGTCCAGCCTCCACTGGTCCTACCGGTAGTGCCAACGGCAAATTCGGCCAAGCTGGTAACTTTGATGGGACCGATGACTATGTTGATTTGGCTGATGGCTTGGCTGATTTCAGCGGAGGTTTTACTGTATCGGTTTGGGCTTATCCCACGGCAGTAAAGTGGTGGTCGCGATTTATAGATTTTGGCAATGGGGCGGCCAATAATAATATTCTTTTTACTAGAAATGCCGCTACTAACGATTTAACATTTGAAGTGTACGGGCCGGCTGGTGAAGGCAGTGGAGGAAAAATTACCGCCCCCGGCGCTATTGATCTTAATCAGTGGCAATATTTTGTAGCCACCATGGATACGTCAGGGAAGGTGAAAATTTATAAAAATGGGCTGGAGGTTGCGAGCGGCGCTTCTACCAAGCCGATTACTAACGTAACGCGGACCAATAATTACTTTGGCCGCAGTAACTGGGGTGTAGATGAGTATTTTGCCGGTCAGCTTGATGAGATGAGAATTTACAGCCGGGCACTTTCTCCGCAAGAAGTTTCTAGTTTGTATGTAGATTGGTCAAATCAGCAGATAAAATTAATTGCGCCGCCTAATACAACCTCAGGACAAGTATATGTACAGCGCGCACGTCAGGTGCAAACCGGCACGACCTGTTCTGGTATAAGGCTGGCTGGTATTTGCGCTGGTACAGAACAGCCGGTATATAGCACTGTGTTAGCCGTTTCCAATCCATTGGATTTCATAGCTAGTACAATCAAGCCCAAAGTAGCGAGCGTGGTGCCTGCTAAAGACGCCACTAATATTTGCCGTAATGCCGAAATAAGCATTACTTTTGCGAGTCAGCTGCAGGCAGTGCCTTTTTCGTCTGAGGAGATGGTAGTTAATAATGTGTGTCCTGAAATTGTTTACCACAATTCCGGCCGGGCGTTGTTGGGGAAATTGTACCAAACCCTGGCTAGTTTTTGGGGCCAGGCGGCCCAGGCAGTGGCAGAGGCTTGTGAGGAAAAATCAGTCGCCGGTAGTTTGCGACTAAATCAGGATAAGGTGCTTTTTGTCCCGGCTACGCCGCTTGATGCCGACACCAAATACGAAGTCAGCCTACCCTCAGACAAGGTTGATTGTGCGCTTCTGGGGGGCTGCAGCTGGGCGTTTACGACTGGTAGCGAAATTTGTCAGATTAATAAAGTGGAGGTAACGCCCGCCTCTTATAATTTTAGTT
>JACRFN010000112.1 GCA_016217875.1 Candidatus Kerfeldbacteria bacterium | reverse complement strand
CTAGAGATCGCCAGGGTCGTAGTTGTCGCGCCCGTGGCAATGAGTGAAGCGATAGAACCATTGCTTGCGTAGAAGCTGGTTGAGGTTGCGTTGGTCGTGGTACTATTAACTGCCGTGAAGTTCTGGAGAGTAGTGGAACCCGCAACATATAGGTCGCCAGTTGAGTTGATAGTGGTGGTGGCTGTTCCGCCAATGTACAATTTGTCAAAAATAGAAAGGCGAGTAGAAGATGCCTGAATCATCGAGGTAAGACCGGTTAACGTCGAGGCGCCGGTCAGATTTAAATCCCCACTCACGGTAAGAGTTCCGCCAGAGCCGTTCGCCCCATTGGTAACAGACGGATTTATACGAACATCGCCGGTAGAAAAAAAATAAAAACCCGGGGCGCTACCTCCTCCCGATCCAGACGGCCCTTGAGGCCCTTGCGGACCGGTTAATCCAGTCGGGCCCTGCGGCCCAACCGGACCTACTCCTGGTGATCCCCAAATTGGAAGCCCACCCGAAGACATTGTCAAAACATTGCCAACTGGTACAGGAACGCTCCCCGTACCACCAGTGGCTGGAATAGCGTTGCCAAGTCTAGCCAATTTGTTATCTGCATCGGCATAGATGATATCCCCCTTAGCATATGTGGAAAGCCCGGTCCCGCCGTACTGCGGAGCTATAACATTCCCCTGCCAAAAACCGTTAGTAATTGTAAGAAGAGATTTACCCGGACCAGAAAGTATCGGATTACCACCATCG
The DNA here is from genome assembly GCA_016217875.1 of Candidatus Kerfeldbacteria bacterium. Classification (GTDB taxonomy): domain Bacteria; phylum Patescibacteriota; class Patescibacteriia; order Veblenbacterales; family UBA10138; genus JACRFN01. The sequence continues at coordinate 2,140 of JACRFN010000112.1, read as the reverse complement.
CTAGGGCCAAAATATAAACTTTTGGAAACAGTTAATTTATCGAAAGAGACAGCTGAGGCAGAAGCATCAAGAGAAGATGGGGCGCGCGACACACCAGAACCGCCAGAAGAACCCAGTAAACCGGTAGGAAGTTTAGCTGTTTGCACAGAGCCAATCCCTCTTAAAAATGACTCCAAAAGTTTAGGAGCGGCAAATGCCGAATAAACGTTGGCAAAGAAAAATAATGCAAGAGAGGCAATAATTAGGTTAGAGAGATTATTAAATTTCATACACATATTATGCCATGCTTACCGCACCCAAACAACAAGTGGATAACGCAACGATTCCGCCCTACTCGACAACGTTTACTTCTTCCGTGGAACTAGCCGTCTCGATGCTACTGTCCTCCACCAAACGTATACGCCCTACAATAGTAACCACCCTTGACAGCTGTACCGCCTTATTGCCGGCGCTGTCGGTGGCATCATAGTGCAATATATACTCTCCAGCCTTACCAGTGTCCACCAAGCCACTTGTTCTGAACCCGAGATTATGGTCTATATTATCGGTTACAGTAGCACCCGGATCAACATAACTATCGCCAACATTCAAGGTAGAGGTTGCATTACCCAACAGGGCAATAAACGGTGGTTCGACGTCCTCGTGCAAGGTTGAACCTTGCACGTTAGCCTTCTCTCCTTGGTAGGGTTCTGATGAACATTCTCCGAGGGAGCTGACCACAATGGATGAAGACATCCTTAGGCAATAAGGATCGCCTGTTTTTTCGTCATACAAAGTTATACCGCTTCTCCTCTCTGGTGAACCAACCTTAACATTGCCCTTAACCTCTAAGGTATCAACAAGAAGACCGTCGTCGCTGAAACTCCATTTACCACTCGAGGAGATCAGTCTTCGCACATTTATGATATTTTTATCTGCTATATCCAGACCCGTGTAATCTTTTAGCCTCAAATATCCGGTGTTATAATCCAGCGTCCACATAGTGGTACTTGCCATCCCCATATCAACTTTTACCGAAAGTTCTTGAACGGCCTTGATAAGAAGTGGCGCCAGCTTCGCATAATCAATGTTGGCAGGGCGACCTTCCCTGTCATAGCCAACAACTTCGGGGATAACACCAACCATCTCTTCGGCAATAAAACCGATCTGCGGACCACTTGCCCCCATTCCCTCTTTATAAGTGAAAGACACCGGCCTTAATCTACCTACATCGCTTAGCCCGTACGATAAATCGTTGATATTTTCCTTAAAACGCAAGGACGAACCTGTACATCCAGAAGTAGAAGTGGCAAGCGAACCACCAGTATTATAACAGATAGTCCCGACTCCGGCTCCACTTGGGATAAGAGAAAAAATCACTGACGTTCCTGTCGCCGTTAAATTATTAAGATGTACATTCCCAGAAAAAAGACCGCTCCCTTGGACAGAAAATAGCGCGCCCGGGGATGTCGTACCAATACCCAACCGTCCTGCGGAGGTGAGGCGCATACCTTCAGAAAGCGTAGAATTAAGGCTAGTGCCAAAAAGCAGGTCTGCCGTCATGGTTCCAGCCCCAGCCGCGCTAGTCAATTTTGAAGAAATTTTGGCCACCTCTATCGAGGTGGTTGTATCATAACCATAGAAAGAAAGCGTAGCGCCAGTGTTCACGCCCGCGGATTGATTCTGTATAGCGAGAGTGGCCGAGGCATCCGTTAAATTCGTAAAGGCGGCACCATCAAGTCTGATATTCAAAGGTGCGATAGAAAAGACATCCGAGTTTGTCCCGACACTCAACCTGGAAGTTGCATTGTCAAACAATAAGCTAGTGTTGTTCTGTTTAACCTCCCCGCCTGTCCCGGCAAATAATACAGAACCGGAGGTAATATTGGAAATGGCCAAACTTGAAGTTGTGGCATTAGTAGATAAAAGCCTAGGAAAAGTAGAGGTAGCAGTTGTGGTCGCGGTGAAGTAAGAGGCCACGGCTTCGCCGACAACCGAAAGTTTGGCATAGGGAGAGGTCGTGCCTATGCCAAGATTGCCAGCCGTTGTCAGTCTCATCCTTTCTGTAAATGTCGTCAGCGAATCGTTAAGCGCCCCCCAAGACCATGCGCCAGCGGTTGAAGAGGCATAAGCGTGCTTAGCATCTACGCCACCACCGATG
>JACRFN010000113.1 GCA_016217875.1 Candidatus Kerfeldbacteria bacterium | reverse complement strand
TATCCGCGTCTCCGTTATCAGCAGTAGCTAAATTTGCGTTAGTAGTGTATCCGGCGCCGGCGGCGTAATCGTTGCGCACAATCACCCGGCTCTGGTAGATATTAAGGCCGGTATAATTATCTTTGGTAATCACGCTTACCGTGCAACCCGCTTCCGTGTTGCCGTCTAAATAAACAATAATCACATCACCGTCTGATACCTCCACACTGGTCATACTATAAGCGCCGTTGGCATCGGTTGTAGCGGTCTTTGCCGCAGCCGCGCCATTAACCGCAATTGCCACTGTCCTGCCTGCGCCTATCGGCGTTACTCCGTCATCGGAATAAACCGTGCCGGAGAAATCCTTTCCGAACGACCAGTTGGTATTATTGCCGGAATTAACCGAATTATTCGCCAGAATTGCCGTGGCATTAGTATTGTTTGAATCTTTAACATCTACGTAAGATACGCTCCTTGTGCCGGACGGGTTAATCTTCCACTGCGTGGGCGTGGCAGTGCTTCTAAGCGTAAGCAGATTGCCGCTGCTTCCGGTCAAAGTCAAAGTGCCGGTAATGGTCTGGGTGTCGCCTGCGCCGAAATTCAGCGTCTTGCCCGCGCTAGTGCTGGTAAAATTATTAAAAGTAGTGCTTCCGGAAATGGTTGAGGAAGTAGTCGGGCTAAAAGTAACTGTGCCGGAGCGCGGGGTAAATGTCCCGCCGCTATTCGTCCAATTGCCGATAATTTCAATATTATAATTACTGGTCGTGGCATCCAAAGTGGCGTTACTGCCGATAGTCAAAGTTCCGGGTATGGCATTAGCGCCGGTTAAGTGGCCGGCTAAGTTGTAAGTCGCGGCTGACGAAGGCGAGAAGCTAAGATTATTATAAGGAAGCACGGTTACATTCACTGTTGCGCCGGTTCCGCTATAAGTTACAGTTGAAGAAGTAGTGGTAAATGTCCCGCCGGAATTAACAGTCAAGACCGTTCCGGTTCCGGTTAAATTCAAAGTATCATCCGTGATATTAAAAGTATCATTAGCGCCGACAGTAATTGAAGCTGCCTTGACATTGCTGGAGGTAGAAATTGTCTTGGATGTTCCGTCAACAGTTACCGCGCCCAAATCCTGTCCTGAAGTTGAATCCGTCCAGCTGGATGAGCCGCTTCCGTCAAAAGTCCAGGCGCCGCTGCCTTTGGTTACTGAAGCGCCTGAGCCAATAGAAAGATTACCCGCTAAATTGACAGCAGGGTTATTGGTATTCAAATCTAAGATGCCGTCGGTAAGATTAAGGTTGCCGTCCACATCTAAATTTCCGGAAATGCGAAAAGTCGCAGTGCCGGAATTGTCGTTAAAGGTCAGGTTATTAAAAGTTTGGCTTGCTGTGGTCAAAGTTTTAGTGCCTGAGCCGGCATTCATCGTCAAGGTAGAGCTTCCCGCAGTAACTGTGCCGCCGGTTAAGTCAACGCTGCCTGATACAGTCCAGGTGCCTGACCCCATGCTAACGCCTTCGCTTCCTGCGCCTGCGCCGGTGTAATCCAAGTCGCCGGTGATGTTGACTGTGGGGTTGTAAGTGGCGGCAGTTACACTAACATTGCCGGTTGAGTCAGCCCGGGGATTAAAGTTGGATGAAAAGGTTAAAGTCTGGGAACTAGCTGTGCCTAATGTAAAAGTATAATTAGTGCCGGTATTATTGTAAAACTCCACTACTCCGCCGTAGGTGCGGCTCGGAACTGTAACATTAGCAGCTGCGGAATTAAACCTGACTACGCTTGAGAGCGTGCCTGCTGTGCCTAAGTTAGCGCCGGCAGTGTCAGTTAAGGTGAGGGTTCCGCTTCCGCTAATGGTGCCGTTTATGGTGGTGGTTGCGCCGGCATTCATCGTCAGGGCGCGGGAGGCGTTGATGGTCAGGGTCTTGGTGGCATCCACAGTGAGGGTGCCGCCTACTGAGACATCGCTGGTGGCAACACTGGTGTCGCCTGAAATAGTCAGATTATTCAAGGTTTGGCTGGCGCCGATTAAGTTTTTGGATGAACCGTTCATCACTAAGGTTGATGTGCTGGCAGTGATGGCGCCGCCGGTAGAGTCAACATTACCAGAGACCGTGGTAGTGTAACTGCCTAAATTAAGCGTCCCGCCGGAATTTGTAAGATTGCCGGCTACGGTTAAGCCATTGGCGGCTTGCGAGCCAAGCGTCTGATAAGTCGCAGGCGAGGACTGGTTATTGTATTCGGTGGTAATCCAAGATGCCGCGCGGGCGGTGGAGGAAATGCGGGGTTCGTCGATAGTGCCGGGGAAAAAGTTACGGAAGTAAGGAGAAACATTATACTCCCTAGCCCCAATAGTTAATTCGTTGTTTATATCATTTGGTGTTCCACTTGCGTCAGCTTCTTTGCTAAGAATACCATTAATATAAATCCGAAGTTTGCTTCCATCGTAAGTGCCAACAAGATGATACCATACACCAGTGCTTAATGTGTCAGTTGTGGTTACATATTGTTGGGTTGATGAAGATTTGTAAAAATCGAAGGTTACTGTGCTATTAGTCTCGATGGCTAACCGTACACTTGGCCATAAAGAGCCTCCAATTTCTTTGTCAAAAATATTGCTAGTTTCAGTAGGTGTAGAATCTAACTTGACCCAAGCCGAATAAGCGAAGTTACCCAATGTCTTTATATCTGTTGTGTAAATATAATCGCTACTCCCATTAAACGTCAGCGCGGTGTTGGTGCTTGACCATGCGCCGGTAGTGGTGAGCGAGCTGGTATTTTGCTGGGCTGTGCCGTTATTGGTCGCAAGGGAATCGCTAACAGTGGTGTTGGCAGCATTATTATTCATATGCCACACGCCCTTAAAATTCGTATCCCAGACATTGGTCGCATCCTGCTGGCTGGAGGCAGTGGAGTTGCCGTAATATAGGTAAAGGGTGGTGTTGCTGGAGGCAGAGAGTGTGGGAATCTTCACCCAGACCACAAGCTCGCCGGTGGCTGTGGTGTATTTTTCTATTTCGTGGGAGAGTTTGGTTAAGCCGTCGCTTGAGGTGAAGATGATGTCATCTCCGTCACTTTGCGCGCCTGAGTCAAGGTTAGCGTCTGTGGCAAAATAAATAAGTAATGGGAAGTTGGTCTGGTCACTGGTTGAGACCACGGAACTTGAGATGGTAAGCTGCTTGCGATAACTCCAGATGGAGAGCGCAAGTGTGCCAGCTCCGGAGTGGGTAAGGTTGTTGTAGGTCTGAGCGCCAAGGGTGGTCAGGGTCTGGGTACCACTTGACTTGGTAAAGTCTATTGTGCCTGAATTATGGGTGAAGGTCCCTCCCACATCATTCCAGTCCCCTGCTACTGATAGCGTGCCTGAGGTTGAGGTAAAGGTGCCGGATGAGAGGGTAAAGTTGCCGGATACGGTGATAGCTCCTGAGCCGCCGGTGAAGGTTGAGCCGGAGTTAGTGAAGTTGTTATCTATTGTGAGGGTGTTGGAGGATTTCTTAAAGGTGCCGGCTGATAAGGTGGCAG
>JACRFN010000111.1 GCA_016217875.1 Candidatus Kerfeldbacteria bacterium | reverse complement strand
TAGCGAAGTTGTATTACGGGGCATAAATAACAGGCTTAGTTTAGCATATATTTAGGCTAAAGCCAAACCCTATCACAGAGCAGACTTGCTTAAAATTTTAAAGCCCAGCAAGCTACTTCCTAACGCAAGGGAATGGGCTAGACATTGTCTTTATACACCTGCGTCAAGCAGACAAGTAAAAAGAAACAGCCTTTTGGGGCCCTAAGCGTTGCCTGATTACAGTCGTCAGGCCGTAATTGTCCCCGCCCAACATCATGGCAATCGGCGCGCCCCAAAGGAGGCCCCATGCACAACATTGCCAATTGCCCCACCTCAAACCTGAACGGTTACAACTTCTAGGTGCCATCACAAAGGCTGAAGTTGGCCTGTCGGTTTGTCCGTAGGGCAAACACATAACCGCGGTAGCGAACTATCTAACATATCCCACTCTAAGACCGTTCGCTACCCGGTCTTTTTACTCTCTTGCCAAAAACCTTAACTTGACATAAACTGCTTAAGCCTTAACAAAAGGTCATATTACTTATTAATCTCCGAGAGACATCCCGCGTCCGCCATCCGCCAACTGGCGGAGACGGAACGGGGGTAACCCTCTTGGGGCCTGAGCTAAAGTTAGCCTTAGAACAGCTATTTAGTCATCGGGTTAAGCGATTTTTTATTTATGCCAAGAAAAAAGAAACAGCTGGAGCCAACACCGGGCTCAGCCATGGAACAACTATTGAGTTCCAAGGAGGCCTCGGCGGTGCCAAGCGTCGGTGATTTGGTGGAAGGTGTAGTCGTGACGGTAGGCAAGCGCGAAGTGCGACTAGATATTCCGGGCTTTACTACCGGCCTGGTACGCGGGCGCGAGCTGACTGATGAATCGGGAGAGTATTCCAATATTAAACTAGGCGACGTAGTCCAAGCCACAGTGCTGGAAATTGAAAATGAAAACGGCGAAATGGAGCTCAGTTTCCGCCACGCCGGCCACCAAAAAGCTTGGGGCTCGCTAGAAGAATTACGCCGCCAAGGTGCCATCATCAAGGCCAAGGTGGTTGATGCTAACAAGGGCGGACTGATGGTCAAACTTGGTCAGGTGCCTGGTTTTTTGCCTGTCTCGCAACTGGCCGTCGAGCACTATCCGCGCGTGGAGGGCGGCGACAAAAGCCGTATTTTGGAACTGCTTAAACAATTTATCGGGCAAAATCTTGAGGTTAAAGTTATTACGGTTAATGATGCCGAAGAAAAACTCATCGTGTCAGAAAGAGCGGCTTGGGAAGAGCAGCAAAAGGGCAAACTTGATCAATACCATGTGGGCGATACTATTGAAGGCAAAATTTCCGGCGTGGTGGATTTTGGCTGCTTTGTGGAATTCGGCGAAGGCCTGGAAGGGCTGGTTCATATCTCGGAGTTGGCCTGGCAACGCATTGAAAATCCACGTGAAGTTGTCAATGTAGGCCAACAAGTTAAAGCTAAAATCATCAACATTGACGGCTCGCGCATTTCCTTATCTTTCCGTCGCCTGATTGACGATCCGTGGAAGCGGGTCAGTGACCGCTATCATTTAAATGACATAGTCAAAGGTAAGGTGCTGAAAACCAACCCCTTTGGCGTGTTTGTCGAGCTCGACCCTGAGATTCATGCGCTCTGTCACATCTCGGAGCTAGCTGATAAACCAGTACAGGCCCCTACTGATATCGTGACTTTAGGCGAAACGCGTGATTTCCGCATCATCTCCATGGAACCTAGAGAACACCGCCTCGGATTATCCATCAAAGCTATCAACCAACCAGCCAAAGCCAAAGACGAGACTTTAGGCGGCCAAGACAAACCGAGCGACATGGTCAAGACTGAGGCTAAAATTGAAGCCACCGCCTCAGCTGATAAAGCCAATGCCGCCACCGATAAATAAACCACTAAACTAAACACCGAACCGATTCACCCTTGGGTCCGGTGGACTAGATACCGCCTGAAGGAATCGAATCTGACTTGATGAGATGGTCCGAAAGGGCTATCCTATATTGGTACCAGTAACCCTAAACTATGCGCACTATCATCAAAAACTTCCTTATTTTCTTCTTGGTTTTTTTGCTGTTAGCCAGTCTGTTTTCACTTTATGATGCCTCGACTACTAAGGTCGAGCAGGTTGGTTTAGACCAAATTATGGCCGCGCTCCAGCAGGAAACTGCTCAAAAAATTACCGTCACCTCTAATGAGTTGCGCCTGACCCTTAAAGACGACCGGACAATTACCGCCGCCAAAGAAGAGGGTGAAACTCTTTCTAACTTGGCTAAAAACTACGGGCTCGATTCAGCTAAAATCTTACGTGTCCCGCAAGAAGTCAAAAAGCCTTCCGGTCTTAACTATTGGCTGGCCACTATTTTGCCCTTTTTGCTTCCTTTCATCCTGCTGGCCGGTTTTATCTACTTTATGTCTAGACAAATCCAGGGGGCCAACACCCGGGCCTTGTCTTTTGGCCAGTCTCGGGCGCGGGAAACCGACTGGCACGACAAGAAAAACCAGATAACCTTCAAAGATGTAGCCGGGGTGAAAGAAGCCAAACAAGAACTGTTGGAGATAGTAGAATTTCTTAAAAGCCCGCAAAAATTCCTGAGTCTGGGCGCTCGTATTCCTAAAGGCGTGTTGCTAGTCGGCCCGCCGGGTACTGGCAAAACCATGCTGGCTCGGGCCGTGGCCGGAGAGGCCAACGTCCCTTTCTTCCATATCTCTGGCTCTGAATTCGTGGAAATGTTCGTGGGCGTTGGCGCTTCGCGCGTCCGCGACCTTTTTACCAAAGCTAAAAAAACCGCCCCCTGCATCGTCTTTGTGGACGAGATAGACGCCGTTGGGCGTCAGCGCGGCACGGGCCTGGGCGGCAGCCATGATGAGAGAGAGCAAACCTTAAATCAAATCTTAGTGGAGATGGATGGTTTTGAAACCAATACTAATGTGATTGTCATAGCCGCCACCAATCGACCGGATGTTTTGGACCCTGCCTTGTTAAGGCCAGGCCGTTTTGACCGGCGAGTAGTATTGGACGAGCCAGACATCAATGACCGCGAGGCTATACTAAAAGTTCACGCCACGGCCAAACCATTTGCGCCCGACATCAATCTACGCACTATTGCTGAACGGACACCTGGTTTCTCCGGCGCTGATCTGGCCAATGTCTTGAACGAAGCGGCTATTTTGGCCGCACGGCATAACCAAAAAAAGGTAACCATGAATGACTGCTTAGAATCGATTGAAAAAGTACTGCTGGGGCCTGAACGCAAGAGTCATATCCTAAACGAACAAGAAAAGAAAATCACGGCTTATCACGAAGCCGGGCACGCTCTAGTCGCCCACCTCTTGCCGCACACCGATCCGGTACACAAGGTTTCTATTATCTCACGGGGTCAAGCGGCCGGCTACACCCTAAAACTTCCTACTGAGGATAAGCACATGCATCCTAAATCAGAATTCGTGGGTGATCTAGCTGTTATGTTAGCTGGACATGTGGCTGAACATGAAATCTTCGGTGAGGTCACTACCGGCGCTCATAATGACCTGAGGCGGGCGACTAAACTGGCTCGGCAACTAGTGACCGAATTCGGCATGTCGGACAAACTCGGGCCCCGCACCTTTGGCCTTAAAGAAGAACTCATCTTCCTCGGACGTGAAATCAGCGAACAGCGCGACTATAGCGAAAAAATAGCCCAGGCTATCGATGGTGAAGTTAGCCACTTCTTGCGTGGCGCCTACCGTACGGCTCAGAAACTGATTCGAGAGAACCGTCACAAGCTAGAAGATATTGTGGCCGTGCTCATCAAAAAAGAGGTTATTGAGCGAGCCGAATTCGCCGCTTTGATGAAAGCCTAAAAACTCCTACCTGATACTGTTAACACACCGCCCCCGATGTACATCGGGGGCGGTATTTATTGTTTAATAATTACTCTGGCTAAGCATAGAATCCACGAGGCTATGAGCTAATCGGCTTTTAGTGCTATACTAATTACAGCAAATCCATTAAAAATAACACCTATGCGTATTTATCGCGATGTTCTCAAACAATCTTGGGGTATCCTTTGGCGGTATCCCTGGCTGTGGTCTTTCGGCCTTTTGGTGGCTCTGACCGGGGTCGGGGCTGAATACAATTCCTTGGTGGCGGCCACGGACAGAATCAGCAACCAGGCCAACTTTCTAGGTGTCCTGAAAAGCTTCATGGCCTCGGGCGGCGTGACGCAAACTTGGTCTTCTTTTCTAAATAGCTTCACTAGCGCGCCACTACTCTTTGTTTGGAGCATGGTTTTGTTGGCTGTTATAGCCCTGCTAATCATTTGGGTAATAGTGGTGGCGCAAGCGGCCCTTATTCGGGCCGCCGGAGCCATTGATAACAAAGAACCTATCAGCTTCACGCGGGCGGCGGAAGCGGGCGTGCATTACTTTTGGCCGCTACTCTGGCTAAACATACTGACCAAATTCGTTGTTTACCTGGTATTGTCAGTGGCTTTCCTACCCCTCTTGATCTCTTTCCTGGCTCAGCCTGAGACCACTTGGAACTTTGACTCCCTTATCCTAATTTCCTTCCTTGTTTCAGTTCCCCTGGCCATTATTATTTCCTTCATCCTAAAGTACGCTGCTATCTACGTGGTGCTGGAACGCCAACCGTGGTGGCACGCCCTGGAGAGCGCCATCAACCTTTTCTTCCGCAACTGGTTGGTATCCTTGGAGATGGCCGGCCTAATGTTTACCGTTAGCTTTGCCTTAAGTATACTAGTTTATTTCCTCATACCCACTGAATTCGTACTTCAACTATCTTTCCTCTGGCAGGAATTCGATAGCATAACTCTGATTCGTGTTCTCCGTTCAGCCTTGGTTATTGTGGCCGCCGGCACCTGGTATGCCACCTTCCAATATATTGCCTGGGTTATATTGTTCCGACGCCTGCAGAACAGCAATGTAGTGGCCAAACTCATTCGCTTAACCGATGATATTCCAGGCTACTTGGAACGATGGACCAACAAGCCCACGACTTTAGGCGGCGTGGCGAACGGCCGACGTAAATAAGGCCCGAACCCACGCCCCAAAGCCAAAAACTACAATCTTCCTGCCGCGTGTTGGGGGAAGATTGTCTTGTTTAAGAGACTCACGCCTGCTACAGTAAACCTAGCTATCTATGCCCCGTAATACAACCCCGTATAACAATGCCAAGCCTTGTATGCGGGACTCCACTCACTTAATTCGTTCCGCTTCTTACCTAAGCCACGGGTCGAAGCGAAGTCCTGTAGTGAGCCGATGTCCATCGGCTCTACTACCGGGATTGATATACTGGGTATGCCTAGCAAACCCAAAGTAACTTTGGCCACCAGTGAAGTAAAAGAGAAGTTTGCGGCCAAAATGCAGGAACTGGGACTTAAAGAAAAAGAACGTGAGACTGAGGACCGGGCTCACGCCCTTGGCCTGCCCTACCTCAATCTTAAGGGCGTGCCCGTCAGCCAAGACGCTTTAGAGCTCATACCAGAAGATAGGGCTCGTGAACTTAATTTAGCGCCTATTTTAATCAGCGGACGGGAGGTAAGGTTAGGTGTGATAAATCATCAGCAACCCGGCCTGAAAGAATATCTGGCCGAACTAGAACTAAAACACCCCGGACACTACGCTCTTTATCTCATTTCACCGGCCAGTCTGGAATTAGTACTCAAGCTTTATAAGGGCTTGGCTAAAACACGGGTCATTACCACCGGCGTATCTATTACCGAAGCTGATTTACAACGCTTCCAGGGGGTAATGAAAGATTTTACTAAAGTCAACGACATGCTGCGGCAAGCCTCGGCCACTGACTTCGTCACGGCCGTGATCGCCGGCGCCCTGGAAATGCGCTCTTCCGACATCCACGTGGAGGCTGAGGAAACCGACGTCAAAGTACGCTATCGCATTGACGGCGTGCTTCATGCAGTGGCTGAAGTACCTCGTGCCTCTTGGCCCAAGATTATTGCCCGTTTTAAGCTGCTGGCCAAACTCAAGCTCAATATTGACAATCAGCCGCAAGACGGCCGCTTTACCATTTATCTGATCAAGGATAAAGTTGATGTTCGTGTCTCCACTATTCCTACGGCTTATGGCGAATCAGTCGTCATGCGACTGCTAAAATCTTCCGCCGCCAGCCTGGAATTTGAACAGTTGGGTTTGCGCGGCAAAGCTTACGAAGACCTTAAACGCGAAGTTGAACGCCCCAACGGCATGATTATCACCACTGGTCCCACCGGCAGCGGTAAAACCACCACCCTCTATGCCGTCCTGAACAAGCTTAATGACGCGGAGACTAAAATTATCACTCTGGAGGACCCGGTAGAATACAAACTTAAGGGCATCAATCAAAGCCAGATTGATCATGCGGCTGGCTACGACTTTGCCAAGGGGCTGAAAGCAATCTTGAGACAAGACCCAGACGTGGTGATGGTGGGTGAAATCAGAGACTTTGAAACAGCTGACATTGCCATTAACGCCGCCCTCACCGGCCACCTCGTCATCTCGACCATTCACACCAACAGCGCCGCCGGCGCCATTCCGCGATTTTTGGCCATGGGAGTCAAGCCATTCTTGCTGGCACCCGCCATGAATTGCATTATTGGTCAACGTCTGGTACGGAAAATTTGCGATCAATGCAAAAAAGAAACCAAATTAGAGCCTGACGTGTTAGAGCGAGTAAAAAAAATCCTGTCAGAGATTTCGCCTGTCAGTGGCTATAAGATAGATATGAATAATCTTCATTTCTTCCATGGTCAGGGCTGTGAGGCCTGCAATAAACTCGGTTACAAAGGACGCATTGGTATTTACGAAATTCTGCCCATGAACCAAGAAATAGAAAAAATTATCTTATCCGGACAGGTATCAGAGTACGTACTCCAAGATATTGGCGTAAAAAATGGCATGGTGCTGATGGTGCAAGACGGCCTGCTCAAGGCGCTGGACGGCATAACTTCAGTAGCAGAAATTTTTGAGGCGGCGGAGTAACTAAGACAGCCGATCTGACGCCTACCAAAAGGTAATCATGGCCAGTATCCCCAAAAACAAAACTTTCATTATCACCCTCCTGTTGGCGGGTTTTTTAATTTATGGCTACAGCCTGGGTAACAGCTTTATCTGGGATGATGAAGAACAAATAGTAAACAATGCTCTGGTGCATTCACTTAGCAACCTGCCGTCTTTTTTCAGCGGCAGCACTTTCAATTCGGGCGGTAACCAAAGCCTGGGCGGAATCTATTATAAGCCGCTCATGACCTCAGCCTATGCCTTGCTTTACACCATTTTCGGACCGCAACCGTTCTGGTTCCACCTGCTGCAACTTCTTCTCCACCTGGCGAGCGCGATAATCATCTTTTGGCTATTCAGACGGTTACTGACTGACGATGATAAACCTCCCGACCGCGCCAGTTGGTTGCTGCCTTTCGGCCTGGCCCTGGTCTTCCTGCTGCACCCTCTGAACGCCGAAACCGTAGTTTACATTGCCGACCTGCAGGACGTGCTGTTCCTTTTCTTTGGACTGCTGGCGGTGCTGTTCGTCACCAGACCGAAACAGCGCTACGAGGCGAAAACCTTTTGGCTGGCGCTGTGGCTTTTAATGACTTTGCTGTCCAAGGAAACCGGCGTAATATTTTTGCCCCTTATCCTCGCCTACTACCTGCTTTTTAACAAGTCACGGCTTAAATCCGGACTTATGGCCATGGCTGGAGCCGCAGTTGTTTACGGGCTATTGAGATTCGCCGTGGCCGGTATTTATCTCCAGCCGCCCGGCTTAAGCCTGATTTCCCAACTACCTCTAGGGCAACGGCTGTTGAACATGCCGCTTATCATCATTTTTTACCTTAAGAATTTCTTCTGGCCCAATAATTTATCCATTGACCAAAATTGGGCTATTACCGCTCCGGGGTGGAGTACCTTCTGGCTGCCGCTTTTGGTAATCGTCTTAATTCTGGCTTTGATAATAAGCGGCGGCCTTTATCTGAAGCGCCGCCACAATCCATACCGGCGCCAATATGCATTTTTCTCCCTTTGGCTGGCACTGGGCCTGGGTTTACATCTGCAAATCTTCCCGCTGGACGCTAGCGTGACCGTACGCTGGTTCTATCTGCCCATGGTGGGGGCACTCGGCCTGATTGGGGTAGGGCTGCGGCAATTACATTTCAGCAATAAAAAATTACAAACTGCCGGGCTGGTCATGGCCTGCCTGATTATACTGTCCCTAGCCGTCAAAACCGCAAGCCGAACGCTTGATTGGCGTGACGGCCTAACCTTGTATAGGCATGACATTAAGTACGCCCGCGACTCTTTCCATTTGGAAAACAATTTCGGCGTGGAACTATTCCGCCACGGGCGGTACCAGGAAGCCAAACAGCATTTTGTCAAATCTACCGAGCTGGCGCCCCAGTGGTGGACCAATTGGAATAATTTAGGGGCCGTTTACGAGCGCGAAAAAAACTACAATCAAGCCAAAGAAAGTTATCAAAAATCAGTAGCCAACAGTGATTATTACCTGGCTTATGAAAACCTGGCCAACCTGCTACTGTGGCACTTTGATACTAAAGAAGCCCAGACCCTTACCGGCCAGTCACTACTCAAGTTCCCTTACAACGCCAAGCTCTGGCAGACCAAGGCGCTGATTGAATATAAGCTCGATAATAAAGACGAGGCGCTGAAAGCCATCCAAAACTCCCTCACTATCCTGCCCAACCAGGAAAATTATTACATCTATTCGCGCCTGAGCCAGAACTTGCCACTGGAACTACCTTAGAGTAATATGTAAGGCTAGGTTTAATCAAACCAATAAATAATTCTTATCTTTATGCGTTCTGAAAGAATTGAAATCGGTAGCCATACTTTTTATCCGACTGTACCGTCAGAAAGTCTGTTGAAAACTGTTGGCAGTAAAGATAAAAAATTCAGTCATTACCAACACCGGGACTACCAGCTGATACAGGCACAATTCAAGGCTGAAGCGGCCAAAGAATCAAATGATAGAGTACGGCGGGCCAACGAATCGCTTCTTAATACCATAGATGCCATTCATAACTTCGCCATGGCCGCCAAATATGAGGCAGGCAATCCAACCGGTAAATGGCAAAGGGTCAATAAGCTCAAAGCGGTGAAGGCCGCTGAACTTACTATGTTTACAGCTGACGCGCTTAGTCGTCACCCCACTCTGCTTGAATTGTTTTGGGGAAGAATATACCGGCCACTAGTCAAAAGCGGTGGCTTGATTGACAGTGAATTAGAGCCGATTACCAACGGCTTAATGGCTGAACTGGCCACTGGCAAGGCTTTGGCTATGATCTTTAAAAAACAGGGTCAAGATACGACTGAAATATTAAAAACCACCCCAGAAGAAGATGTCAACGACGGCCAAGATCTGGTGGTCAAAAAAACTAAGACCGAACAACCCATACAAGTAAAACTTATGCGCGGTGGCGCCAAACCGTACGTCCGCTGGGTTGAAACAGGAAAAGTCAGTGAAGTATGGCTATACTATGGCAGAAAAGTCGAAGAATTATTCGACCCACAAACAGGGCAACCAACAACTGAACTCATCGAGGGGTTGCACCGTAACTTGCCTCCGGCCTTATTATCTAACACCAATTAAGCTAACCTATGGAATCGGAAAGAAAAAGAATCACCTCTGAGCCTGGGAAAATTTCTGACCTTCCGCCTAAGGAGGACTCTGCTTCACCCCCCAATGAATCTGACCCTAAGAAGACTGATCTTTCTATACCGATTGATGTTCCTCTGGCGATCAAAGAGCTACTGAATAAGGTGGGGCAGAAAATTGTTCAAGAATCCAAAGAGTGATTGTAGGTTTAGCCCAAAGAAATAACCGTTTCTTCGCTTACTTTTATTCTCTCCCAGGCTGGATCACCAACCGCAACCACTGTCGCTTTGGTGCGCAAGCCCTCTATTAACTTTTGGTGTCTAGACACTACAGTTGGCACCTTCTCCAAAGCTACTTTAATAATAGAGGTCGGTGGCACTTTATGTTCAGTGCGGAAATTACGCAAGACAGTTATAACTTCGCGAATTGGGGCAAAATCAGCCTCAGCTTTCTTATCAATCTCTGGTAATGATGTGGGCCAGGACTGCACCATAAGAAGCCCGGCCTGGCCGCCAAAAGCCTCACCCCACAATACCTCGGTCACAAAAGGAGTATAAGGATGCCACAGTTTCAACAGTTGAGTCAGGAGATAACAGAGAATCTCATCTTTGCCGCCTTCCAGTTTGGCGATCTCCAGATACCAATCGGCGAGCTCATGCCAGGTAAAATCGTAAAGTGCTTCGCCAGCCTCAGAAAATTGCCACGCGGCCAACTTGTGCGTTACTAACTCGGCCACTGCCCTGAAACGCGACATGATCCACTTGTCAGCTAAAGTTCTGGGCTGGGGCGGGGTGGCTACTGCCTTGGGTTCGCCCACGTTCAACAGGGCGAAACGCACAATATTCCAAAGCTTGTTAACAAAGTTGCGGTAACCGGCAATTTTTTCCTCATACAAACTAAAATCGTTGCCGGGCGTGGTGCCGATTATCATGGCCAAGCGCAAAGCATCGGCGCCGTACTTATCTATCATGGCCACCGGGTCTATACCGTTACCCAAAGACTTGGACATTTTCCGGCCCTGCTTATCGCGTACCATGCCGTGCAGGTATACCGTACGAAACGGCACCTGTTTTAACACGTACGAGGTCATAAGGATCATCCTGGCCACCCAAAAGAACAAAATATCATAGCCCGTCTCCATAACACTAGTGGGATGATAAGTTTTTAAATCCTTAGTCCGTTCCGGCCAACCCAAAGTTGAGAATGTCCACAAGCTGGAGGAAAACCAAGTATCAAGCGTATCTGGGTCTTGGGTGAGTTTGATACCACCACAATGCGGGCACTGCTTAGGCTCATCAACCGCTACAATAATCCGCCCACAACCTAATTGGGCGCCGGCTTGATCAGCGGGCTTAAAAGTATAAGTGTACAATACGGCTTCAGTTTCGCCTGTAATAATCTCAGTCGGTGGGTAATGGCGACGGAAAGCGGCCAATAGTTCATCTAAAGATTTGTAAGACGCCTTGTGTAGCGGGTCTGCCAGCGGAATGTCTTTAATGGCTGACCGCTCAACTTTGGTGATAGTGCCGTAACCGAAAATCGATTGGCGGCGGCTGTTGGTAAACGCTACCCGATCGCCAACTTTAAAATAGTGATCATGAATGCGATAGGTCTTGGTCATACCGCCGAGGACGCGCGGAATAACCACCTCGGCAAAACCCATTCTTAGTTTCGGTGCTGTGGCGGGAGTGCCACAATACCACACTGGCACCCGGTGCCCGAACCAAATTTGTCGCGAAATGCACCAGTCGTGTAGATTGGCCATCCACTGAAAATAGGTTTTTACAAACCTATCCGGTACAATTTTTATCTGGCCGCTGCGTACGGCCTTGAGCGCCAATTTTTTCAAAGTCGTACGCCTAAACCAGCCTAAACGGAACGGCTTATCCACGGCCACAAACCACTGCTCGGATGGAATAGGTTCCACTGGCGCACCGCAACGGTAACAGACCGACAAATTATGCACGTATTCTTCATCAATTTTCTCTATCAAGCCTTTGGCCCGCAACTCTTCTACTATGGCCTGACGGGCCTGTTTCACATTCAACCCGGCAAACTTGCCAGCCTGGCGAGTCAGCTTGCCGTCAGGACCGACTATCTCCACCACTTCAAAACCATACTTTTGTGCCAGCTCGAAATCCACAAAACTGTGCGCCGGTGTAATGGTCATAGCCCCGGTACCAACCTCCATTTCAGCCACCTTGTCAGCCACTACTTTAGCCTTGACCGTGCCGTCTATCCAGGGCACGTCAAATTCCTTGCCCACATAATCCTTGTACCTGGCATCGTCAGGATGAACGATTATTACTTTATCTAGCACCTTGGTTTCCGGCCGGGCCGTACCAATGGTAATAGGACCGTACTTCAGATAGTAGAACTTGGCCTTCTGCTCCTTGTACTCCACTTCGTCGTCGGCCAAAGTAGTGCCGCAACGATAGCACCAATTAACAATCCTTTTACCCCGGTAGATAAGACCGTCATTATACAAACGCACAAATACCTCACGTACCGCCCGCGACAAACCATTATCAAGCGTGTAGCGTTCGCGCGACCAGTCACAGGAAGCGCCTACGGCACGTATCTGGGAACGAATGTTGCCGCGCGAACTTTCGGCGAATTCGGCCACGCGCCGCACGAATTCCTCGCGGCCGAAATCAAAGCGCGTCTTTTTCTCTTCCTGGAATATCTTCTTTTCCACCACGTTCTGGGTGGCGATGGCCGCGTGGTCCGTACCCGGCACCCACAAAACCTTACGCCCCTTAAGGCGCCAAAAACGCGCCATCAAATCCTGCAAAGCCAGCATCACAGTGTGGCCTAGGTGCAAAGTACCGGTGGCGTTGGGTGGCGGCAGGCTGATGGTAAACGGCTCACCCGCGCTCTTAAGATTGTCAGGATTAAAATAGCCTGACTGCTCCCAAGCGCGGTAGATTTCAGCTTCGTAATTCTTAGGCTCGTAAGCTTTGGGGAGTTCTTTCATAAGCTCCAGTAATTATACTAAATAAAACGATATTGGCGAAATAGAATAAACAAAACTCCGTACCCTGGGCGAGGGTGCGGAGTTTTTATAACTGACTGATTTTATTTTAGCTATTAACTTAACTTTTAAGCGCATCTTTAAGCGACTTGCCAGCTTTAAATTTAGGCACCGTTACTGCCGGAATCTGCATTTTCTCCGTCGGATGCTGGGGGTTGACGCCCATGCGGGCGGCACGTTGTTTGGCGAGGAAGGTGCCAAAGCCGGTAATAGTCACTTCACCGCCCGCTTTGAGAGTGCTCACGACGGCCTCGGTGAAATTGTCAATCACCTCTTCCGCCTGCTTCTTGGTGAGCTGCACCTTCTCGGCGATTCGCTCAATAAGTTCGGCCTTGTTCATGGTGTCACCTCCCTTCAGTTAAGATAATTTGCTTATCCTAGTGTAGCACTAAACCTAAGTAATGGCTATGAATCTCCTTGTAACAATACCACGGAGTATCAATCATTTCAAAGCTTCATCACCCGTAGCCTTTTGTCAAGTTATACCCCTACGTCCGCCGCGGCGGACTGCGGGGCATCACCCTGGCCATTTCACCCTAGGGGTGATCTCCCGCAGGGACGACACCCCCGATGGTTATCGAGGGTACTCTAGCGGAGGGTGATAAACTCCTGCAAACGCTCTATGGCAGTAGCTTTGGTCGTGACTGAATCAATAGTCACTAGGGCTGCGTTAATTACAGCCGTTCCCACCTCAGCCGGCTCAAAGTGAATAGCCCCACCGGTCAAAAACCGACCCAAAGACAGCTCGGTTTTTACGCCAATCACGCTCTCACGGATACCCGTCATGCCCACATCGGTCAAATAAGCCGTGCCTTGGGGCAGTATCCAAGCGTCAGCCGTGGGTACGTGGGTATGTGTGCCTAAAACCGCACTCACCCGTCCATCTAAATACCAGCCTAAAGCCACCTTTTCGCTGGTGGCCTCAGCGTGTACATCCACTAACACGCCAGCCAAGTTACCGCGAGGCGATTCAACCGCCAACAATTTATCCATAGCGGTAAAGGGTGACTCATAGCCTTCGGGCATAAAGACGCGACCAGCTAAATTTACCAAGAGTAAATCGCGGCTCCCCAACGACAGCCGTAAACTACCCATACCCAAAGAATCGGCCTGACAATTAAGCGGTCGAATTAATTTATATTGCGGGTCCACAGCCAAGATTTGGCCATGACCGCCGTGAAACACATGATCGCCAGAGGTGAAGGCCTCAAAACCCAAACTGATCAACTCTTTAAGCGCTTTAGTCGTCACGCCCTTACCGTGGGACAGATTTTCCACGTTACCGATGACCACTTCGGGCTCGTACGCTCTCCGCCATTTAGGCAGTATCTCGGCCACGGCCCGGCGGCCGGCACGGCCAATTATGTCACCGAAGAATAATACTTTCATAAAAATCCAAATGACAAAATCCAAATATCAAATCAATGTCTAAATGACCAAATGAAAAAATTTTGAGCTTTGGGTTTGATTTGACATTTGAAATTTAAGTTTTGGCATTCTATCTAGCGTACTCTGTTACCCTGGTCTCGCGAATAACATTGACCTTAATCTCACCAGGGTACTTGAGCTCTTGCTCAATTTTATCAGCCACGCCGCGGGCCAGCTTGATGGCTTGATAATCGTCAATTTCCTGCGGTTTGACAAACACGCGCACTTCGCGACCGGCTTGAATAGCATAAGCCTTTTCCACGCCTTCAAAGCCAGTAGCCACGTTTTCCAGCTCCTGCAGACGCTGCAGATAATTCTCATAAGTATCCTTGCGGGCGCCCGGCCTGGCTCCGGAGATGGCGTCGGCCACTTTGTTTATCAGCCCCTCTAAACTTTGTGGCGAATCCTCGTGGTGAGCTATGGCCAAATAGGCCACCTCCTCTGGTAAGCCGAACTTTTTCATGATGTCGTAACCAATCTCCGGATGGGAGCCCTGAATTTCGTGATCTACTGCTTTACCTATGTCGTGCAATAAACCGCCTTTAGTGGCCACGGTCACGTTGGCTCCCAGCTCTTCAGCCAAGAGCTTCGACAATAAAGCCACCTCTTTAGAGTGTTGTAAAACATTCTGACCGTAACTGGTACGGAATTTGAGCCTACCCAGCAGTTGAACCAAACGGCTGTCCAAACCCGCCACGCCTACTTCGTAAGCCGCTTCCTCGCCGGCTTTTCTTATATCCTCAGCAATTTCTTTTTTAGCTTTTTCAATAGCTTCCTCAATGCGACCGGGATGAATGCGCCCGTCGGCAATTAAGGTCTCCAGTGCTTTCTTGGCCACATGCCGCCTGATGGGATTAAAACCGGAAAGCACTATGGCCCCGGGTGTTTCATCAATAATTATTTCCACTCCAGTCAACTGCTCAATGGCCTTAATATTACGTCCTTCTTTACCAATAATACGGCCCTTCATTTCATCGTTCGGCAGGGTGACGACAGTAGTGGTGGTCTCTACGGCATGCGAGGAAGCAATGCGCTCCATAGCTGAAGCAATCATAGTCTTGGCTCGCCGCTCAATTTCTTCGGTGGAAGTTTCCTCTAATTTACGGATACGCACCACTAACTCATCTTTAATGCGCTCCTCCAAATTATCAAACAATACCTTTTTAGCCTCTTCCTGATTCAAACCGGCTATCTTCTCCAACTTCTGCAGCTGTTGTTCGCGAATTTTTTTAACCTCTTCTCTGGCTGTCTCAAACTTCACTTTTTCGTCTTCGGCCTTTTGCTTTTGACCCTCCAATTCCAACAGCTTCTGGTCAAAAACAGCCTCGCGTTTCTCCAAACGCTCCTGCAAATGTGCCAGTTCTTTCCGCCGCTCGGCCTCATCTTGCTTAGCCTCATCAATCAGGTGAATAGCCTTTTCCTTGGCCTGGATAAGAATATCCTTCTCTTGATTGCGGGCGGAGGCCAGAATAGAGGCCGCTTCACCTTCGGCCGTATCTTTCGATTTGACCGCCAGCATTTTACGCAGCACATAGCCGCCCGCCAAACCGACTACTAAACCGGCTGATAAAAATATAAGCGTGACAATAGACATACGAAAAATTTCCCCGTCTAGCTCCGGGGCCACTAAAAGGTACGTGCGTCGTGCTGGAGTTTAGCCAAACTGCACCAAGCGATTGAAACGCCTGGTGGTCTTAATGTCTATTGTTTAGATATGGCTAATCTCATTAGATAGGTGTCCGAAATTTAGTAAATCATTATCACCTGAGCCGACAACTGAACCTTTAGCAACCGGAGCTTTATCTAGTTAAACTTATTGTTTTAAAAGTATAGCCTAAAATACCACCAGAAGCAAGGGCCAAAAAACGGCCTAAAAGCCGCCTTTTAAAACCTTAATACCAAATGTCTAATGTCTAAATAAATCCCAATGACCAATTTAAAAATTGGAGTTTGGAACTTTATTGGTCATTGGAACTTGGAATTTGGGAAATTATTTAGGAATCGGCCGCCCTACGGGCGGTCACCCGCAGGGTGAAAATTGGGGTTTGTGGTTTGGAAATTTTTACATTACCTACTCGGCTTGATAATCTTATCCACAATACCGTACTTAAGCGCCTCCTCGGCCGTCATAAAATTATCACGGTCGGTATCGTGCTCAATCTTTTCCAAAGACTGTCCAGTATGACGCGCCAAAATCTTATTCAACCGGTCACGCAAACGTAAAATGTGCTCAGCCCGG
>JACRFN010000109.1 GCA_016217875.1 Candidatus Kerfeldbacteria bacterium | reverse complement strand
GTAATAATAAGTACTACCATTAGAGACGTATGGATCAGTATAGCTTGTGCTGGTTAAGTCCGAGGAGTTCATCTGGGTATAGGTTCCGTTCGCGCTGGTAGAACGATAAAGTTCATAGCCAAGCGAATCAGCAAAAGTACTGCCATCGGTGTTAGTGGTGGGAGCAGTCCAAGTGACGGTCACGCGACCATCTCCGGCCACGGCTGCCACATTACCGGGCGCAGAAGGAGCCAAACCGTCAGATTTCACAAGTGGATTAAAAACGGAAAAGTGCAGGGTTTGGCCAGTATAATTCAGACTGGCGGCGCTGGCAGACGGCTCAATGAATTTACTATTAGAGTCTTTGTAGCCAATAGTGGTAGGTAAATTCTGCCAATTATCAGCTGTTTCATCCCAAGAAGCCATCTGAATCTTTTCCAATTTAGCAATGGTGGCGCTGCTGCCCAAGGCCGTGGTCAAATCGCTGACTGAATAAGCGGCGCTGACCGAGACATTCTTCTGTAAGATGGAAACAGCGTCGCCGTCATTATCATAACTGGTGATGGCTTTGGCCTCGCCAGAAATCGGCATGCCAGAACTGCCGCCAACCATATTAGAAGTTTCTTTTTCATTGACGGAATAGGCATTGGCTGAACTGGATAAAGCCGCTTCATTGGCTTTGACGCTGGCATTGGCTGATGAGTCGCTTAAAGAACCTCCGGTCTGCGGGGTGACTGATTGAGAAGTTGAGCCAGCCAGATTAGCCTTAGTCGCGGTCAGATTAATATTTATGCCAGAAGCGCCAGCCGCTACTACGGCCCCGTAGGCTGTTTCCGTATATCCATCAGCTGAAGCAGAAATCTTCCAGTTTCCGGCTATCACATTAAGAGTATAAGTACCATCTGAACCAGTTATGGCTGTCACCACGCCGCCGCCTAATCTTTCTGCCCGCACCATCGCGCCAGAAACCGCCGTGCCGGCAATTCTTATCGTGCCGGTAATGGTATAACTAGCAACGGTGATGGTCGTGGCCGAATCAGCCAAAGCGCCGTTGGCGCTGATGGCTATAGTGGAAGCCGTGTCAAGATATCCATCTTTATCAGCCTGCACCAAATATGTGCCAGAAGAAACTTTGGTAGTGTAGTTGCCGCTGTTATCAGCCTGGGCTTCAACCCTTTCACCAGTGGAGCCATTTTCCAAAACCACGGTGGCCCCGGCAACTGCCGCACCATCACCATCTTTAACCGTGCCGCTGATGTAATTCACGGCCGGCAGTCTGATGTTAATATTTTCCGTGCCGTCAACTTCCACTTTCCAATAGCCATTGGCTGCGGTAGAGGTCGCCAAGACAGTGTTGCCATCCGCGCCATAGACCGTCAAACCGCTGTCAGAAATACCCGGGATGGTCACATTCATCAAATACATATTGGTGGGATTGGTGCTGGTCACCGTATTCAGGGCGGCGGGGATATCAAACTTCGGTAAAGTCACGGTGCTGGAAGCCACATTGGTAAATGACTCCACTTTATCAATCTTGCCGCCAATCTGCATAAATTCCACCACGGCTTGCAAACTGCTGGTGGCATTGCCATTGGCATCCAAGATATTGACCGTAACCGCGCCCGTGGCCGGAGCCAAGACATCAAAAGGAGAGGTGGTGAGGGCGCCGGCTCCGCTGATAACAACGCTTTGTGTTGATGATGTCATCTCTCCTTGGCTGGGCGACCAGGCCTTCATGGTGTAAGAGCCGGGCGGCAATTTCAGAGTGGAACTGCCGTTAGTATCAGTCAAAGAGGTATTGAGGTAGGCGACATTTTCCCCAGAATCGCTGGTATCGCCGTCATTGTTCAAATCGCCAGTCGTGCCTTCAACAATCAGCTGGACATTGCTGGTTCCTTCTCCCGCATCAAGCACGCCATCCTCGTCCGTGTCATTGCCCACGCTCTTGGTTAAAGTGTAATAAGTGACTGAAGAGGTGTTAGGTTCAAAGTTCTGACTGCTGGCGCTGGAGCCAGAGATAGTCACGGATTTTTCCGGCAGTTTGCCATAATCATGGGTAAAGGCCTGGACCTTCCAAGTGCCGTTAGCCACGTACAAAGTATAATTACCGGAAGAATCAGTAAAGTTTTCCGCCTGGCCTGGCCCGTCAGTGCGATAAGCGCTCACCGGCGCGTTGGCCACGGCGTTGGTGCCATCAGTGACTTTGCCGGAGATCGTGTAAGACGGCTTGCTAATGGTCAGTATCAATTGACTGGCCGTCATCGCGCTTAAAGCAATACCGGTAGTTGAACCGTCAATATAGACATAATTGTTCTTGACCGTGATGTTTCTCTCAATGCCCGGCGGCATGCCTGCCACGTTGGCCCCAATCTTGTAGGTGCCGGTGGCCATATTGATAAAACCAGTACCATCAGCATTAGCATTGCTATCAATGCCAATGCCGCCCAGAGGCGAATAAGCAAAAACATGGGCATTACCAATCGCGTTGCCAGAAGTATCCCTGACCGTGAATTTAACCGTGTTATTGGCGGTAGAAATATTAAATGTCAAAGAAGTGGGATTGACGGCGCAGGCTGCGGGACAACCACTCACCTGCACTTCTTGCGGCTTAGGCGGCATCCAGCTGGTGGGAGCGGACGGTCCGCCTTTGCCAAAAATCTCGGTGGACATCTGCGGCCCAAATCCAACCATCCAAATGCCATTGGTATTCAATTTAATCGTGTTATTAGTATCATTGGTCAGAGTTCCATTCAAGGTGGAAGTGGCTTTGCGGAAAGAGCCAGGTCCGCCGGCAAAAATGTCAATGGCCTGATTGCTAAAAGTGCCGCTGATGCTCAAGGTGACAGTGGCGCCAGTAGAAGCGTCGGTTAAAGAAACATCAGCCGTGCAGATATTAGATGGGCAATTACCAGCGCTGACGGTCACTGATCTGGGAAAGCCGGCCGTATAACTCGTGCCGCCTGATTTAGCAAACTGGTCAGCGCCTAACATATAAGTGCCGGCCAGCAAATTCTGGAACATAAACTCGCCATTAGTCGC
>JACRFN010000108.1 GCA_016217875.1 Candidatus Kerfeldbacteria bacterium | reverse complement strand
TCTTCTACTCGGCCCCAGCGGAATTCCAGACCAAACTTATGCTCGGCCAATTTAATATTGTACCTGGTTTTGGGATGCATTAAACGAAGAATCTCAGGCAAGGATTTGGCTAAATCAACTATGACAGTGGCCCGGGGCTGTATCTCGCCCACTCTGTTAAAGCCGGCAAATTTTAATAGATTTTTTTCAGCTGAGGGTAAAGAGGGCAAAGGTTCAACGGCACCAATGACCATAGGCTCAACTCTCAGCCAAAAAACTTTAGGCTTAAAATATTCCTTCAGGCTTCGTATAGCCGGCTCCAACTGCGACCAACTTTGTAAAATAGGCCCCCGTGGTAGATAAGCATAAGTGTAACCAGGGCGCGGCCTGGCTAGAATAGCTGAAGCCAAACCAACCAACTGACGGCCCTCGAACAAACCCAGCAACTCTACCGCCTGCCCGTGAGCACACTCTATCAAACCAAGCCAATAAGAGGATTGCAAAAAAGAACCAGGCAGAGGCGGCTGACGGGTAAGAAAACCATCTATCTCAGCTTTAGTTATAGATCTAACATCCATACCCTCAACTACGGCTCAACAACTTGAGGGCGGCTTTTACTTTATCTTGCAAGGTACCAGCTTGATTAGACACTTGCTTGACTACCGCCCGCGCCTCCACCACCGAATAACCCAAGCCGATGACAGCCTCCAGCAGAGCCGCCTGGTCACCCGGAACCTGAGACAGACTAGTTAGGGCTTCCAATTTGTCTTTAAGCTCAGTCACCAGTCTGTCGGCTGTTTTCTTGCCTACGCCGTGCAGACGGTGCAAACTGGCGGCGTCTTGGGCCGTGACAGCGCGGCGAATATCATCAGGCTGCACTACGTCAAGAATATTAAGGGCCGACTTGGGTCCGATGCCCGAAACTGTCAATAAAAGTTTGAAAAAATTAAGGTGTCCTTGGCTAGAGAAACCAAAAAGCTCCTGGGCATCCTCACGCACGGCCAAATATGTATAAAGAGTAAGGCTAGTACCTATCTTCACTTGGGCGGCCAAATCACGAGTCACCATAACTTCATAGCCCACCCCGCCAACGTCCAAAACGACGAAGCGCTCCTGCGTGCTTGACACCGTACCCTTGAGCTGAGCAATCATATGTTATCAGTATACGATTCTTTGGTGTAAATTGACAAAGTCTTAAGTCTAACGTAATAGATACCAGCCTAGTCGTAAAAGATATAATAGTGTGTTTGTGGTGATTCCCCCATAAAGACATTTATTTGTTTTTTATGTCCCCCGGGACAAAAATCCGAAGTATTAAAAATATCCACAATTAAGCCTTGGGTAAATGCAGAAAGTCTGAGGCCAAAAACACGTTCACCCAAGATTCAAGTTTAAGATGTCGAACTAAGTCTGAAATAAGTTGGTAAACATCACACTGTGATATCCATACGCTCTGTTGTAATTTAGCAAAACCACCCTGCCGAAGGAGTAGTCTGAATTGTCGTCGAGCCGCTCTTTCACTTTGAGGAATATCAAATATCACTACCGTATAACGGCGATCAAGGCGTCTATCTACTTGGCGCAACTGAAACGACAATAAAGCTTCTTGTCCTTTATCAGTTAAATGTACCATTAGTCTATTGCCTGTACGCCGGGCGACTACGTACCTAGAGTGCCTGAGACTGTAAAGTGTTTGCCGGGCGTAATTTTCCCGTTGTAACTTTTTAAACTCTTGTACGTACTCATATCTACCGCGAATGAATATACCACGGTAAAGATGAATATCTTGAAGAAGTGTAAGAAAGTCGATTGTCTTACGCCCGGTAAACGCCAATAAACCAAGGAGAATTTTTGTTACAGGGAGACGAGATTTTATCATAAAAAATTATCATTTATATGTTTATAGACTTAGTTTATAAACATAATAGCTTAAATTTACTATTATGGAAATATGTCCCCGGGGACATATTTCCATAATGACTGATTTTGAGTAATGAATAAACAGATACCTGCCGACCAAAAATCACATATCTTAGTTTATTTTTCCCGCCGTAGCACTTATACTGTATAGACCATGAACTTTAAACTCAAATCGCCATTCAAACCCACCGGCGACCCCGAAGTAGTCCGATGGACACCGGACACTACGGGGCAAGCCATCCGCTACCCTTATGCTTGCATATAAGTTTCATCTCAAATCAAACTTTAAACCCACCGGCGACCAGCCTCAGGCTATAGACAAATTGGTCACTGGCCTTAAAAAGGGCCTGCGTCACCAAACCCTGCTGGGTGTCACCGGCTCGGGTAAAACTTTTACTATAGCCAATGTTATAGCACGGCTGCAACGCCCGGCCTTAGTCATTTCGCATAACAAAACCTTGGCGGCCCAGCTGGCCAATGAATTCCGCGGTTTCTTCCCACACAATGCCGTACACTATTTTGTATCTTACTATGACTACTACCAGCCAGAGGCTTATCTGCCGACCTCTGATACTTATATTGAGAAAGAAAGCCAGCTGAATGAAGAAATAGACAGACTGCGCCACGCCGCTACCCAGGCCATCCTCTCCCGGCGCGACACCATTATTGTCGCCTCCGTTTCTTGTATTTATGGTTTGGGTTCGCCAACAGAATACGCTCGCGTCAAGGTCAGCCTTAAAATCGGCGCCAAGCTGCCAAGACAAAAATTGCTACGCCAGCTGCAAAGCCTGCGTTACGAAAGAAATGATATCGATTTTCATCGCGGCACTTTCCGCGTCAAGGGCGAGGTGGTGGATATTTTTCCGGCTGATGCGCTGGATACTTACGTGCGTCTGCGCTACGACGACGATAAAATATTCCGCCTGGAAGAATGCGAAATTTTAACCAGCGCCGCCACGCGCGCGTTGGAGCAAATTGATATTTACCCAGCCTCCCACTATGTGGCGCCGACTGAATTGTTTGAGGGGGCCTTGGTTGAAATAGAACAGGACATGAAAAAAGAAGTAGACTCCCTAACCAAACAAAACAAGCTGCTAGAAGCCCAGCGCTTAGGCGAGCGCACTAATTTTGATTTGGAAATGCTGCGCACAACAAGCTATTGCAACGGCATTGAAAACTATTCCCGCTATTTTGACGGACGGAGCCCGGGCGAGCCGCCCTATACCCTGCTTGATTATCTGCCCCGCGATGCCTTGGTCTTCGTGGACGAGTCACACATGACCATACCGCAAATAGGTGGTATGTTTGCCGGTGACCGGTCGCGTAAAGAAACGCTCATCCGCTATGGCTTCAGACTCAAGGCTGCTTTTGACAACCGGCCGCTCAACTTTGACGAATTCAACCAGCGCCTGTCAAATTTGACTTATATTTCAGCCACGCCTGGGCCTTATGAACGAGACGTGGCCAGGCAAGTGGTTGAACAATTGCTGCGGCCTACTGGTTTGCTCGATCCGACTATTGAGGTCAGGCCGACTAAACACCAAGTAGACGACCTAGTGCGTGAAATTAAAAGGCGTATTGATAAGCACCAACGAGTTCTGGTTACCACTCTGACCAAGCGCATGGCCGAGGATTTGGCCGACTTTTTGCAAGATGAGGGCATAAAAGTACAATACTTACACTCGGAAGTAGACACTTTTGTCCGTCTGGAAATTTTACGAGACTTGCGCCTGGGTAAATACGACGTGGTAGTGGGCATCAACCTACTGCGGGAGGGCTTGGATTTGCCTGAAGTATCGCTCATTATCGTTCTGGACGCCGACAAAGAAGGCTACCTTCGCTCCTCTACGGCCCTGGTCCAAACCATGGGTCGAGCCGCGAGACATTCTGAAGGGCACGTTATTATGTATGCCGATAAAATCACGGGCTCCATGCGTCAAGCCATTAAAGAAACCGAACGCCGACGCCGATATCAGGCAGACTATAATCGCCAACACCACATCACGCCCAAGACTATTGTCAAAACTGTAAGCGACTCCAGACTGGCCGGCGGGGCTAAGTTACCCGAAACAGTCACTCTGGCTAAAGAGCTGGCGCTTGATAAATTATCAACAGAAGAGGTTAAACACGTGATGACTGATTTAGAACGACAAATGGAGCTAGCGGCGCTGAACTTGGAATTTGAACGAGCCGCGGTTCTGCGCGACCAGATAGGCGAACTTGATAAACTAATCAAACAAGATAAAAAGGTTAAACGTAAGGCAAGGATATAGTTTATATGCCAAACAGTCGGACTATTTTACTCTTTGGTAACTTTGACCTGCTGCATCCTGGGCACCTAAATCTCTTCCGCCAGGCCAAACGACACGGCCAACGGCTTATCGTGGTGGTCAGCCGCGACGCCGTGGCCAAACAAGTGCGCGGCCATAGCCTAGCGCAATCAGAAACGGT
This sequence comes from Candidatus Kerfeldbacteria bacterium, assembly GCA_016217875.1. GTDB lineage: Bacteria > Patescibacteriota > Patescibacteriia > Veblenbacterales > UBA10138 > JACRFN01. Next base: position 7,392 of record JACRFN010000108.1, on the reverse strand, counting down.
GCGTTTAGCTGCCGTCAAAGCCTCGCCTTACGTCTATCAAGCCAGACTAGGAGACAGGACACCTAATCATAATTTTCACCTAGTTAAGCTCATCAAACCCGACGTCCTTTGTTTGGGTTACGACCAAAAATGGAAAATCCCCACCATCAGGAAACGGCTAAAGTCCGTTGGCCTCCTGCCACAAATTATACGCCTCAAGCCCTACCACCCGGAAAAATTTAAAAGCAGCCTGATGAGAAAACTGCAAACAAAAAATCAAAAGCTAAGGGGGCGAATCAAAAGATAAAAGCTGGATTGACAGATTTACCCATCCCCGCTATCCTAAGCAGGCACATCAATTTAAATCTCTTACTCTTACTCAAATCTCTTACTAAAGTTATGCCCAACAAACCAGCGGCCGCCAAGGCACTCCGCCAAACCAGAAAACACGCTGCTCAAAACCGCCAGGTCTTAGCCGATGTGGAGGTGGCCCTTAAACAAGCCTACAAAACCATGGCTACTCAAGCTAAAGATGCTTCAGCTAAAGTCCAGACGGCTGTCAAAACACTTGACCGGGCAGCGCAAAAAGGCGTTATCAAGCAGAACAATGCCGCTCGTAAAAAGTCGCGTTTGATGAAGGCTCTGCACGCGACAGTAAAGAAGTAATCTTAATTACATCAAACAACCCCGCTTTCATGAAAGCGGGGTTGTTGCATCTAAGTAGATTGCCGCCCTGTCGAAGGGTAAGTGCAGAGCGGAAGTCGCGCGAACGTCCGGCCGAGTGCGTGCTGTGGTCGCTTAGCATAGCGTCGGGAAGTAGAGCGCAACGAGCACTGCCTTACCCGCAGACCGGGGTGGCGACTCTCGTGTTACTTCTCCTAGAGAAGTAATAAATACTTATTTACCCAATCTAAGCGTGGCCAGCTTGCCCAAAAAAGCGCTAAAGAGCACTGATGGATCCACGCTCGCCTGTTTAAGCCTAACATCCAAATCAGATAATTCACGGTAGAGCCAAGCCAACCTCTCGGTTGAGTAATAGGGTATCTGCTGCAAGGCCCGTGACACCACAAAAGGATGGAAACCAAGTTGCTGGGCTAGCTCCCTGGCGCTCAGTTTAGCTCCGCCCTCGTCCAGTGCCAGGCGTATACCCGTTAGCACTCGCAAGTGCCAGCCTAAAAGCCCAACCAGACTTTGGGGGCTAACCCCCAAAGAAAACTGCTGCTCTAATACTTTATGCGCTTTGACAAAATCACGCCGGCCGATAGACTCCACCAGGGCAAAAACATCCTCCGGCACCTGGCCTGATACCAACAAATCCAAATCACTTACCCTAATCTCGGCTTGACCGCGATAAGCCACCAGTTTAGCAACCTCTTGATCCAATCTGTAAAAGTCATTACCCACTTGAGCCACCAAAAGACGCGCCACTTGAACAGGCAGCTTGCCGTTGCCGGCTTTAGCGCGCGCCAGCAGCCACTTTTCTGTTTCCTGAAGGCTCAAATCAATGAATTCGCGCAAAGTAATTTTTTCTTCTTTAGCCAAATCGCGCACGGCGCTGACCAGCCCTTTGGCCGACAACTTGGCTCCTTCTATAATAATTATAAAAGTGCCGGCGGGCGTATTCTCTAATAATGTCTTTAACAAGCGAGCCAACTCACCTTTGGCTTCGGCTTTAATAAACCCCTCCAGCACCAGCAGCCGCGCCTGGGCAAACAATCCGCCGCCTGAAGCCGCTTGATGCACCTGACGCAACAAATCATCTTCATTCTTGCTTTCATACTCAAGCCGCGTCACCAAAGCCTGCGGATGACGCTTACGAAACTCCTCGCGCCAGCGTGCCAGCTCCAGCTGCAGCAGTGACTGATTAGACCCATACCACACTTGAACTGGAGTACCTTTTGATTTGGTCGAAACCGTTTTCTTGGTTACCATACCCGGTATATCAACTTCGCTTAACCACCTCAAGCGCGAGCATGGCCGAGTTATATTGATGGAATAAAAACCTCAAATAAATCATACAGTTATGATATATGGTGGTTACTGCGAGCGCTAGCGAAGTTGTATTACCGGGCATAGCCTTTATACCCTAAACCTTTTCAGGATTCGTGTCACCTGGTACCACTTATTCACCTCTGTAATCGCAATTTCATTTGCTCTAAAATTTACAGGATAAGTACCAACAGAGCCTTTTTCTTTTACTCTTGATAATTTAAAATCCGCCAAGAGAGTAATATGAGGCTCATAGTTAATAACAGTACCCACTGTTCCATAATTTTTGATAGCTTGCTTAACCTGCCTGGTCATTTTATATTCAAACGTACTAGGCATTGAACGAGTCCGAAGTGGCGCATATTGTAAAAGCACTGCGCTATTCAAGCGTTTAATAAACTTAGATTTTTGTATTTCTAAACCAATACTATACCGCCCCTTCTTTAATAACGCACCCTTAATACTAAAGGGTCGTATATTAGACAAAATTTTTTTTACCACCGCTTCCACTAATGGCAAACACTTGGGTAAAGTATAAAAATGGTACAAAGAAATATGCGGGATCAACTTTTTATTATCAACCACGTACCTAGCAGGATACTGATGATTGAGGTGGCTGGCCAACTTACCCAATCGACGACGAACGCTTACCGGCGGCAAAATGACGATATCCAAAAGCATAATTTAGGTTAATTTAGAAATCGGAAAAAACTTTGATACTGGGAAGTATGGAAGTATTTTCCCGATTAGGAAATACATCACAATCACAATTATGAACCATAAACTAATAGTCGGGAACTAGTGGCTAATTTCCTCCATCTCACCCCAATTCTTCCCGGCCTTCACATCAACCACAATAGGCACGTCCAACTTAATCGCCTGCTCCATTTCGTGCTTGGCCAGTTTGGCTACCTCGGCCAAGTCTGCCTCTGGTACCTCAAACACCAGTTCGTCATGCACTTGGAGAATCAGGCGCGACTTTGGGCTCACTTTAGGCAATTCAGCCGCCACCCTTACCATGGCTACCTTCATAAGGTCAGCCGCCGTACCTTGGGTGGGCAAATTCACGGCCATGCGCTCGGCCGCATTGCGCACCTGAGCCACACCGGAATTAACCTCTGGCAAATTCCGCTTACGGCCGAACAAAGTAGTGACGTAACCAAACTCCCGCGCCTTTATTTTTGTCCTGGCAATCCAAGTAGCCACACCGGTAAAAGTTTCAAAATATCTGGCAATGAAATCACTGGCCTCCGGCCGCGAAATACCAGTACGCTCTGACAGCCCGAAAGCGCCCATGCCGTACAGCACGCCAAAGTTGACTTCCTTGGCGCTACGCCGCTGGTCAGGCGTTACGTCCTGCGCTTTGACTCCAAAAATAAAGGCGGCTGTGGAGGCATGAATATCGTCACCGCGCTGGAAAACATCAATCATTTTTTCGTCCTGAGCCAAATGCGCCACTATTCTCAACTCAATCTGCGAATAGTCGGCGGACATAAGTTTAAATCCCTTGTCAGCTATAAAAGCCTGGCGTACCCTAGGCCCCCATTCTCCACGCACCGGTATGTTTTGTAAGTTAGGCTCGGATGAAGAAAGACGACCGGTCGTAGTGACGGTTTGGTTAAAACTGGTGTGCACCCGTCCAGTCCCCTTATTTACCAGCTCGGGCAGGGCTTCCACATAAGTAGATAACAATTTTGATAATTCACGCCAGTTAAATAAATCATCAATCATCGGGTGCAGGCCGCGCATTTTTTCCAGCTCCGAAGCGGCAGTAGAAATGCCTGTTTTGGTACGACGCAAGCCTTCGGGTGAAACGCCGAGTTCATGAAACAATACTTCTTTGAGTTGTTTAGGCGAATTAATATTAAACTCGCGGCCGGCCAACTTATGAATTTTTTTCTCCAATTTTTTCAATACCGCTCTTAATTCCCTGCCCATCTTGTTCAAATAAGCACTGTCTATTTTTACGCCAGCCAATTCCATCTGCACCAGCACCGGCACCAGGGGCATCTCTATGTCGTGGAACAATTTGCTCAAACCCGCTTCGGCCAGTTCCGGTTCAAACTTATCCTTAAGACGCAGAGTATAATCCGCGTCCGCCCCGGCATAGGCGGCCACCTGTTCAATCGGCACCTCAGCCATAGTCTTCTGATTTTTGCCAGATTTACCGATAAGCTCTTCTATACCAGTCAGCTGAACGCCGAACTCCTGAAAAGCCAGCGACTTCAAGTCCAAATTCCTCTCGCCCCCCGAACGCAATAAATAAGCCGCGACTAAGGTATCAAATTCCAATCCAGCGACGACCAAGCCAGCCCGCTGAAGTACTTCTACATCATACTTAAGATTATGCCCGCCCTTTTTTATTTGCGGCTGGGCTAATATTTTAGCCAACTCCAACCAGGCCTTAGCCTGCCTCAACCCTTCTGAGGCCTGGATAAAATAAGCTTCGCCTGGCTGCCAAGACAAACTGATGCCCACTAGTTGTCCGGCCTGCGGATCAAGCGAAGTGGTTTCGGTATCAAAGGCTAAAAAAGATTTATTTTTAATTTTCTTAACTAAGCTTTCCAACTCAGCTGGCTGTGTGACAAGTTGATAATTTACTGACTCTGACTTATTACGAGATTTAACGGTTGGCGGGGCGGGGCTCAAGGCCAATTTCTGTTGCAACTCAGGCAAACGAGACAGCAACGATTTAAAACCAAGCTTATGAAACAAGGCGACCAGCCGCTCATAGTCAAAACTCCGCAGGCGGCACTGCGCCAAATCAAAGTCAAAATCCACCTTGCGCACAATGGTCACCAGCTCTTTGGATAATCGCGCCTCGGCCTCTGATGAATACAACAACTCACGCACTTTGGCTGAGAAGTGCTTTACCTTGCCACTCCCTTGCTTAACAGCGGCATATAAAGCCTCCAAACTGCCAAAAGTTTTAATAAGCTCGAGGGCGGTCTTTTCCCCAATGCCGCGTACACCCGGGATATTATCCGAAGGATCACCGCGTAAGGCCTTATAGTCCACCAACTGGGCTGGCTTCAGGCCATAACGCTCGGCCACTGCCGCCTCATTATAAATAATAGTATCGTTAACGCCGCGCTTCAGCGTAAAGACCGAGGTCTTGGGGTCCACAAGCTGTAACGTGTCTAAATCACCCGTCACGATTACGCATTCAACTGTCGCCTGCTCTTGGCGTATCCTCAGACAGAGGGTACCAATCAGGTCATCGGCTTCAAAGCCGGCTACTTCAAATATTGGTACCCTAAAAGCCCGTACCACCTCCTTAATCAAGGCCAGTTGATCATACAACTCCTGCGGCTGCCTGAGTCGCTGGGCCTTATAAGCGGCAAAGGCTTTATGGCGGAAAGTCGGCTCCCGGCGGTCAAAGGTCACGGCCACATACTGTGGCTTAAGCTCCTTGAGCACGCGCAAAAAAATGGTGGTAAAACCATAAACGGCATTAACAAGCAAGCCCTCGCTGGTGGTGAGAGGCGGCAAGGCATGAAAGGCTCGGTGCAGCAAAGCGTTACCGTCAAAAACCACGAATTTTTCTGACTGAGGCATATCTAAACTAAGTCTAGCATAAAGCTACCCCGCGGTGACGGAGTAGCTGAATTAAGGACTAGCTGGAGGCCACGAGCGGCCCCGCCGTAGTCCCGCGGTGCGGGACACTACGGGGCAAGTCGAACCACCTATACAAAAGCGTATGGAGGCCAGGACGGGAGTTGCACCCGTGAATAGCGGTTTTGCAGACCGCCGTGTTAGCTACTTCACCACCTGGCCATAAAACCATAAACTTTATTGTCTGAATTTTGTCCTAATACTAACATAAACTTGCTTGCCCCGCCTTTTATAATGGCGGAGGCTACGTGGCCGCAAGCACCGCCTACTCTACCAAGAAAACGTGACCCGAGCAAGACCAATTAGTGCTGCATCTAACAATCTCACTCATTCACAAATCACCCCGATGTCCATCGGGGTGATTAGCCACCAACCACCCTCCCACGACAAGTACTATATTTTTTATTATTTTAGGCCGTATGCTCCCTAGATGGACAAAGAATAGTAAGGCAGTTGGTCCAGCAGTGAACAGCCTGCCAGGTACGCGCCTCGACCAAGCTTGGCTTATTAATTTGTTCAAGACCTAGCCGCTGACTCAAAAAGCGCACAAACAATTCGAGGCTTTGGGGGTGCACTTCTGGCTCATGAGAACTCTCGGTAGAGTGTTTCTCCGTTTTCAACGATGAAACCGTTATTAACACTGCCCCTACATTACACCAGCTTGACAGTCCAGCTGACACGTCACTGAAAGCCTTGGCCGCATCAATCACCAAGAACCTGAGTACTATCACCATAAACAAGAGTGTGGGCACAGAAGTCAGATTGTAGAGTAAGTTGGGCATAGGTTTGGTCTCCCGGGCACCTAAGTTGACGATGGAAAAAGGCTAGCGTTACTGGCTAATAAACTAGATAACTAAATGATTTAGTTCAAGATAGTATTACGTCACAAAATCAGTCCCCTGCCTAGGGAACTGATTTGCCCAAACTTTCTGTGTTTCTAAAGACCTACAGAACTTCCAAACGCACCTGTCTTACTCCCCAATTCCGAGCTTGCTCGCGCGTGGCCATCCAAATATCCAAACGATAATCATAACGCTCATTCATCCTGTCCTCCACTACAAAAACCTCCTCACCAAAATAATCCGGCAAGCGAACGTGGGTACCAAAGGGAAGGAAATTGGCCGCCACCAGGCCGTGCCGCACACTGGTACCGTTAGCCGTAATAAAGGGCGTGGCGTCAGTCTGATCGGGTGTTGAGGAATAGGCCGTAGTCGTAACGCGCGTGACGTAACGGGCCGGACGCAAATCAGCCGCCGGGAACTTCAGCTGAACCGGGCCGGCAGTATCGTTGTCCCAGTCTAAGGCCGAGGCGACTGCACCCGCCACGGTCATGTGAGGAAACAAGGCTTCAATAGCCAGACAAACAACGGCTATCAGAAGCGGTAATTGCGGTTTGGAAGCACTTATTCGCCAACTCATAAATAAGTTAAAAAAGCCGCTTATTAAACCCATCTTTGGCTAAACAAAAAATCCCTAGCTAAACCCGGGGATTTTCTGAACCTGACAAGGTTAGCACTACTGCCCTTAACTGTCAAGGGCTTGTACGTGATGGCCGAATTCAAGGCCTAGTGCACCACCAGAGGGGTATGATACCCCTTAGAGCACTAATCCTTGAATTATGCAAATTATCTCCTTATATGAACGCGAACAAATAGCTTGGTACCTAAAGTGCGGGCACATATGGCGGTTTTCTCCTAACATGGGGAAATGGCCATATCCATGTCAAAAACAATAAAAGAGGAGCGTCTGCGCTGGGTACTCCCCCTAGCCAAAAAGGATATTAGGTTGGTTGATGCCACAAAGGTCTGT